>RECE01000333.1 GCA_007694165.1 Bacteroidota bacterium | reverse complement strand
GAGCATCTGATTTGTAATCAGACGGTCGGGGGTTCGAATCCCTCCATCGGCTCATTGAAAAGCAATTAAATGATTAGCTGGGGGGGTTCCAGAGCGGTCAAATGGGGCAGACTGTAAATCTGTTGGCTTTCGCCTTCGGAGGTTCGAATCCTTCCCCCCCCACTTGTTTTTGCGGAAGTAGCTCATCCGGTAGAGCGACAGCCTTCCAAGCTGTAGGTGGCGGGTTCGAGTCCCGTCTTCCGCTCAAAACAGTGCCGACGTAGCTCAGGGGTAGAGCGTTTCCTTGGTAAGGAAGAGGTCATGGGTTCAAATCCCATCGTTGGCTCAAAGGTGAAATCTTTAACTAAGTCTAAAGCATTTATAGAATCCCTTTTTTAAAATTTAAACATCCAGTTAGATATGGCAAAAGAAAAATTCGTACGTAACAAACCGCATGTGAATGTTGGAACCATTGGTCACGTTGACCACGGCAAAACCACACTCACCGCTGCAATCACTACCGTTTTGGCTAGTAAAGGTCTCTCTGAGATCAGAAGCTTTGACTCAATTGACAATGCTCCGGAAGAAAAAGAAAGAGGTATCACCATTAATACTGCTCACGTTGAGTACCAGACGGCAAATCGTCACTATGCTCACGTTGACTGCCCTGGTCACGCTGACTATGTTAAGAACATGGTTACAGGTGCTGCCCAGATGGACGGTGCTATTCTTGTAGTTGCTGCTACCGACGGTCCGATGCCTCAAACCCGCGAGCACATCCTTTTGGCTCGCCAGGTTGGTGTTCCCCAGTTAGTTGTTTTCATGAACAAGGTTGACCTTGTAGATGATGAAGAATTGCTCGAACTTGTAGAAATGGAAATCAGAGAACTGCTTTCTTTCTACGATTTTGACGGTGATAATATTCCCGTTATCCAGGGCTCTGCTTTGGGTGGATTAGAAGGAGAAGAAAAATGGGTTGACAAGATTATGGAACTTATGGATGCTGTAGACAGCTTTATTCCTGAGCCTGTTCGCGCCGTTGATAAGCCTTTCCTTATGCCTGTTGAAGACGTTTTCTCAATTACTGGTCGTGGTACTGTTGCTACCGGTAGAATTGAGAGTGGTGTCATCAAAACCGGTGACCCTGTAGAAATTATTGGTATGGGAGCTGAAAAACTCAAATCAGTAGTAACAGGTGTGGAAATGTTCCGTAAGATTCTTGACCGTGGTGAAGCTGGTGACAACGCTGGTATGCTGCTCAGAGGTGTAGACAAGAATGAAATTACAAGGGGTATGGTTATTGTTGCTCCTGGTTCGGTGAAGCCTCACAGCAAATTTAAAGCAGAGGTGTATGTACTGAAAAAAGAAGAAGGTGGTCGTCACACTCCATTCGGTAACAAATATCGTCCTCAGTTCTTCTTCCGTACCACTGACGTAACTGGCGAGATATATCTGCCCGAAGGTCGCGAAATGGTTATGCCTGGTGATAACCTTACCATTAGTGTTGAGCTTATTGCTGACATTGCCATGGACAAAGGACTTCGCTTTGCAATCCGTGAAGGTGGCCGTACCGTTGGTGCAGGTCAGGTAACTGAAATCGTTGAATAGCGTACTATTCATAAAAGATAAAAAGAGGGAGATTTTATTCTCCCTCTACTGATACGGGTGTAGCTCAATTGGTAGAGTAGCGGTCTCCAAAACCGTTGGTTGTGGGTTCAAGTCCTACCACCCGTGCAAAATATTAGAGTATTTAGTTATCGATACTTAATCCTGATGTGAGCGGGATTTTGTGCATCTGACCAAATTTTAAAAACGAACAAAGACAGATGAAAAAACTGGTTAATTATTTCAAGGAAACCTACGACGAACTTATCAACAAAGTTTCCTGGCCAACCTGGAGTGAACTGCAGAGTAGCGCAGTAGTAGTATCCATTGCTTCCCTTATTATAGCCCTTGTGGTTTATCTGATGGATGTTACTTTTAGCTCCGTTCTGAAGCAATTTTATACACTTTTCCTTTAATCCGGAAAGGTATTTTGAATTTGCTTACTGAATATTCTAATATTCATCCTTCTTAAATCAGTAGCAAATAAAACCGGAATTTTTCTTTTCTTAAGTATGAGCGAGCAACAGGTAAAAAAGTGGTATGTAGTCAGGGCGGTTAGTGGTAGCGAAAAAAAGGTGAAGCAATTCATCGACAGCGAAATCAACCGGCTTGGATTGCAAGAGTATATATCGCAAGTACTTATTCCCATGGAAAAGGTTTATCAGGTGCGTAAAGGAAAAAAAGTAAGCGCTGAGCGCAACTACTTTCCCGGATACGTGCTAATAGAAGCCTCTTTGACGGGAGAAGTTCCTCATATCATCAAAACGATTCCAGGAGTATTGGGGTTTTTAGGTTCTGCCGGAGAGGCTGTTCCTCTCAGAGAGCATGAAGTTCAGAGAATCCTGGGAAAAGTTGATGAGTTATCACAAAAAGAAGAAGAATTCGACATTCCTTTCATCGTGGGTGAGAGTGTGAAAGTGACCGATGGTCCTTTCAGCAGTTTTACAGGAGTAATTGAAGAAATCAACCAGGAGAAGAAAAAGCTCAAAGTTATGGTTAAGATCTTTGGTAGAAAAACACCCCTTGAACTGAGTTTCATGCAAGTTGAAAAGGAATAGGTCGGTTAGGCTATTGATGCAGAGATCCCCTTACATTAAAACTTATTTTAAAATGGCAAAAGAAGTTAGTGCGCTTATAAAACTGCAAATCAAAGGAGGAGCTGCCAATCCATCACCACCAGTAGGCCCTGCATTGGGTGCCAAGGGTGTTAATATCATGGAGTTTTGCAAGCAGTTCAATGCCCGTACACAGGATAAAGCAGGTAAAGTTATTCCTGTAGTTATTACTGTATACAAGGACAAATCCTTTGTATTTATAATAAAGACACCCCCTGTTCCAGTTCAGTTAAGAGATGCAGCCAAAATAAAATCAGGATCAGCAGAACCCAACCGTATCAAAGTTGCTACCATTACCTGGGAGCAAGTAAAGCTTATCGGTGAAGATAAAATGCCCGACCTGAATTGTTTTACTGTTGAATCTGCCATGAAAATGGTTGCAGGTACTGCACGCAGTATGGGTATCAGGATAAAAGGAAATCCTCCATATTAAACCTGTTTGAAAATATCAAACAAGTTAATTTTTAATCAAAGCTTAACGGAATCTTAAAATGGCTAAATTAACGAAAAACCAAAAAGAGGCTATAGCTAAATTTGATAAGAATACTGTATATTCCTTATCTGATGCAGCTGATGTTGTCAAAAAAATTACGTATACCAAATTTGACTCATCAGTAGATCTGGATATCAGGTTAGGTGTAGACCCACGAAAAGCCAATCAAATGGTTCGTGGCGTTGTAACCTTACCTCATGGAACAGGAAAGACAGTAAGGGTATTGGTACTATGTACTCCCGACAAAGAAGAAGAAGCTAAAGCTGCCGGAGCTGATTACGTTGGTTTGGATGAATATGTAGATAAAATCAAAGGCGGATGGACCGATGTGGATGTTGTAATTACCATGCCCAGTGTAATGCCCAAAGTGGGTGCACTAGGACGTATATTGGGACCCCGCGGATTAATGCCTAACCCCAAAGCCGGTACAGTTACCATGGATATTGGTAAAGCAGTGCAGGATGTAAAAGGGGGTAAGATTGATTTCAAAGTGGATAAATATGGAATCGTTCATGCTTCCATTGGCAAAGTTTCTTTCGAGAAAGATAAATTGGTTGAAAATGCCAAAGAACTTATCCAGACCATAGTCAGATTAAAACCCGCTGCTGCAAAAGGAACTTACATGAGAACCATTTTCATGTCCAGTACCATGAGCCCCGGTATTGCAGTAGAACCCAAATCAGTTACAACTTAAAATGAACGGCCTGCCTTTAGCAGGGCATTGTCCAAAAGACGGTGAAACTTATGAAAAAAGTAGATAAATTTCAGGTAATTGAGTCGATCACCGAGAAGCTGGAAAATAACGAGATCTTTTATCTTACAGACACTTCTGAACTTGATGTTGAAACCATCAACAGGTTAAGAAGATTGTGTTTCAAAAGGAACGTAACCATGCAGGTAGTGAAGAATACACTTCTGCGTAAGGCCATGGAAAAAAGCACCAAGGATTTTGAGAAACTCTATGATGTTCTCAAAGGTGCGACTTCTATAATGGTCTCTGATACTGGTAATGTTCCCGCGAAACTGATCAAGGAATTTCGCAAAACCAGCCCCAAGCCTATTTTGAAAGGTGCTTATATTCAGGAATCCATTTACATTGGCGACAGCCAGTTGGATACCCTGGAAAGCCTGAAATCAAAAGAAGAGCTCATCGGTGATATTATTGGCTTACTCCAATCACCGGCCAAAAATGTTATTTCCGCACTCCAGTCAGGAGGAAATATTTTGGCAGGCGTATTGAAAACCCTTTCAGAGAAAGAAGGGTAACAAATTATCCTATAAAAAGTACAATTCAATAAAAATTTAGAAACCCACTTAAAATTTTAATAAAATGGCAGATTTAAAATCTTTCGCAGAACAATTAGTTAATCTTACTGTTAAAGAGGTTAATGAACTGGCGCAAATTCTTAAAGACGAATATGGTATCGAACCTGCAGCTGCACCTGTAGCTGTTGCTGCAGCCGCTGGTGGCGCTGAAGCAGTCGTTGAAGAACAAACTGAATTTGACGTAATCCTCAAAGCAGCAGGTTCTTCTAAGCTTGCAGTAGTTAAACTGGTGAAGGAACTTACCAGCCTCGGACTTAAAGAAGCAAAAGAATTGGTAGACAGCGCTCCCAAAGCAGTAAAAGAGCAAATCACCAAAGATGAAGCAGAATCCCTTAAAAAACAATTGGAGGAAGCCGGCGCTGAGGTTGAGATAAAGTAATTGATTTTACTAAACCCTTTAGGATTAGACTTCTGCCGGATTATTAAGATTCGCTGTGGAAGTCTAATCTTTATTGCTGTTTATTTGCTCATTATTGTTTTTTATTCATAACAAACTTTCATACCTTGGCCGCAACAAATTTAAAAAACAAAAGAATTGACTTCGGAACTGTAACCAGGCGTTTTTCTTACCCTGATTTTCTCGAAGTGCAAGTCAAATCATTTCAGGACTTCTTCCAGTTGGAAACTACTCCGGAAAACAGAAAAGATGAAGGGCTCTTTAAGGTCTTCGCTGAGAATTTTCCTATCTCCGACGCAAGGAACAATTTCGTGCTGGAATTTCTCGATTATTTTATCGACCCCCCCAAGTATTCCATTCAGGAATGCATCGAAAGAGGCTTGACTTACAGTGTTCCGCTGAAAGCCAAGCTTAAATTGTATTGTACCGATCCCGAACACGAAGATTTTGAAACCATTATTCAGGACGTATACCTGGGCACCATCCCTTATATGACTCCCAAGGGTACTTTTGTTATCAACGGCGCCGAAAGAGTGGTTGTTTCTCAATTGCACCGTTCCCCTGGTGTATTTTTCGGTACCAGTGTACATGCCAACGGTACTCAGCTTTACAGTGCCAGGATTATTCCTTTTAAAGGCTCCTGGATTGAATTTGCAACTGACATCAATAATGTCATGTACGCTTATATTGACAGGAAAAAGAAACTCCCTGTTACTACCCTGCTCAGAGCTATCGGCTTTGAAAGTGATAAAGATATTCTTGAAATTTTCGACCTTGCCGACGAAGTAAAAGTCAGCAAAACCGGACTTAAAAAATATGTAGGTCGTAAACTGGCCGCAAGGGTTTTAAGATCGTGGATTGAAGATTTTGTGGATGAAGATACCGGTGAAGTTGTTTCCATTGAGAGAACCGAGGTGATTATCGACCGTGAAACGATTCTGGAAAATGAACATATTGAGCCTATACTGGAATCAGGGGTGAAAACCATCATTTTGCATAAGGAAGACCTTAACCTGAATGATTATGCCCTAATCTACAATACACTCCAGAAAGATACTACCAATTCCGAAAAGGAATCCGTTGAATATATATACAGACTCCTCAGAAATGCTGATCCACCGGATGATGAAACAGCAAGGGGGATGATTGACAAATTGTTCTTCTCAGATAAGAGATATGATTTGGGTGATGTGGGACGTTACAGAATTAACAAAAAACTGAACCTTAACACAGATCCTGAAACGCGCGTTCTTACCAAAGAAGACATTATCTGCATTGTAAAATATCTTATTGAATTGGTGAATGCCAAGGCCGATGTAGATGATATTGACCACCTCAGCAACAGACGTGTACGTACTGTTGGCGAGCAGTTGTACTCACAGTTTGGTGTTGGTTTGGCCCGTATGGCCCGCACCATTCGTGAAAGAATGAACGTAAGGGACAATGAAGTATTTGCTCCCACCGACCTTATCAATGCCAAGACATTGTCATCGGTTATCAATTCTTTCTTTGGTACCAATCAGCTTTCACAGTTTATGGACCAGACCAACCCGCTGGCAGAGCTAACGCACAAGCGTCGTATGTCTGCTTTGGGACCTGGAGGTTTGAGCCGTGAAAGAGCCGGGTTTGAGGTGCGTGACGTTCACTTTACCCACTACGGACGACTCTGTACCATTGAAACTCCTGAAGGGCCCAATATTGGTCTTATTTCTTCGCTTTGCGTTTATGCCAAGGTAAACGAATTAGGGTTTATTGAAACTCCCTATTTTAAAGTAGAAGAAGGAAAGGTCGATTTTTCCAAACCCCCGATTTATCTTTCTGCAGAAGAAGAAGAAGAGAACATTATCAGTCAGGCCAATGTGCCTATGCTAAAGGATGGTGGTTTCGAGCATGAGATGGTAAAAGCACGTTTTCAGGCTGACTACCCGATTGTTGAACCCGCAAAGGTTCAGCTAATGGACGTTGCACCCAATCAGATTGCCTCTATTGCCGCTTCTTTAATTCCGTTTCTTGAGCATGATGATGCTAACCGTGCCCTGATGGGAAGTAACATGATGCGTCAGGCTGTGCCGCTGCTCAATCCCGAGGCCCCCATTGTTGGTACAGGCCTGGAAGCGAAGGTTGCTGAAGACTCCAGGGTTTTGCTGCACGCTGAAGGAGATGGAATCGTTGAATATGTAGATGCTGAAGAAATCATTATCCGCTATTCACGCAACGATGAAGAAAAACTGGTAAGCTTTGAAGACGATGTAAGGATTTATAACCTTACCAAATTCGCCAAAACCAACCAGAGCACCTGCATTAACCTGAAACCGATTGTTCGCAAGGGCCAGAAAGTGGTAAAAGGACAACTGCTCAGTGAAGGTTATGCAACGCAAAATGGTGAACTTGCCATAGGACGTAACCTGAAAGTGGCGTTCATGCCCTGGAAAGGCTACAACTTTGAGGATGCCATTGTTATTTCCGAGAAAATTGTTCGCAACGATATTTTCACTTCCATCCATATCGAAGAGTTTTCTCTCGATGTAAGGGATACCAAACGTGGAGTTGAAGAGCTCACCAGCGATATTCCCAACGTAAGCTCAGAAGCCATCAAAGATCTCGATGAGAGCGGTCTGATTCGCATTGGTGCCGAGGTGAACGAGGGAGATATTCTTATTGGAAAGATTACTCCCAAAGGTGAAACAGATCCTACTCCTGAAGAAAAACTGCTGAGAGCCATTTTCGGCGACAAGGCAGGTGATGTGAAAGATGCTTCATTGAAAGCGCCACCATCAACCAAAGGGGTTGTTATTAACAAGAAGCTGTTTTCGCGTGTTTTCAAGGATAAAAAAGCCAAAACCAAGGAAAAAATTATCATTGAAAAGCTGGATGAAGAATTCCACAGAGAAATAGGAGATCTGAAATCCAAACTTGTTGACAAGCTTATTGTACTGGTAAGTGGTAAAACCAGCCAGGGTGTTTCCAATAGTTTGAAAGAGGTAGTGGTAGCCAAGGGTACAAAGTTTACCCAGAAGATACTGCAGAGCATAGATTATGCAATTATTAACCCCAACAACTGGACCACCGACAAGCAAAAGAATGATCTGGTAAAGGAGTTGCTTCACAACTATACCATAAAGTACAAAGACATTCTGGGTACTTATAACCGTAAGAAATTTACGGCCACAGTGGGTGATGAACTTCCCGCCGGTATTGTGCAGCTTGCCAAGATTTATCTTGCCAAAAAGCGTAAGCTTAAGGTAGGGGATAAGATGGCCGGTCGTCACGGTAACAAAGGTATTGTTGCCCGGATAGTGCGCCAGGAAGACATGCCATTTCTTGAAGACGGAACACCTGTAGATATTGTTCTGAACCCTCTGGGTGTACCTTCAAGGATGAACCTTGGACAGATATATGAAACCGTGCTTGGCTGGGCCGGAGAGAAACTGGGAGAGACTTATGCCACCCCCATTTTTGATGGTGCCAACATTGATCAAATCAATGGGCTAATGCGCAAGGCCGGACTACCCGAAAACGGTAAAGTTTATCTCTACGACGGAGGTACCGGCGAAAGGTTTGACCAGCCCGCAACAGTAGGCGTTATCTATATGCTTAAACTTGGGCACATGGTTGATGACAAGATGCATGCCCGTTCTATCGGACCTTATTCACTCATTACCCAGCAGCCCCTTGGTGGTAAAGCCCAGTTTGGTGGTCAGAGGTTTGGTGAGATGGAGGTTTGGGCACTGGAAGCTTTCGGTGCAGCCAATATTCTCCAGGAAATCCTTACGGTTAAATCTGATGACGTTATTGGACGTGCCAAGGCTTATGAAACCATTGTAAAAGGCGACAACATGCCCACACCCGGAGTACCCGAATCGTTTAATGTTTTGGTTCATGAACTTCGTGGATTGGGTCTGGACATTAAATTTGACTAATATCCATCACTCATGCATGACTTCCCAACGGTAGCTATGCATGAGTGATTTTCATAACAAGCGCTGCTTGTGAACTATCGTATTTTAAGCTACATTTTCAATTATATCTACTTCCTATGGCTTTTAGAAAAGAATCCAACGTAAAAAGCAATTTTTCTCAAATAACCATCAGCCTCGCCTCCCCCGAATCTATCCTTGAAAGGTCTCACGGAGAAGTATTGAAGCCGGAGACCATCAATTACCGTACCTACAAACCCGAAAGAGATGGTTTGTTTTGTGAGCGTATTTTTGGTCCGGTGAAAGACTGGGAATGCCATTGCGGAAAATACAAGCGTATCCGTTATAAAGGGATTGTTTGTGACCGTTGTGGTGTTGAGGTGACCGAGAAAAAAGTGAGAAGGGAAAGAATGGGGCACATCAAACTTGTGGTACCAGTAGCCCACATCTGGTTTTTCAGGTCATTGCCCAACAAAATAGGCTACCTGCTGGGGCTGCCTTCCAAAAAACTTGATCAGATTATTTATTATGAAAGGTATGTGATCGTTAATGCGGGGATCAAAAACGATGAATTCAACTACCTTGATTTTCTTACGGAAGAAGAATATTTCAGCATTCTTGAATCGTTGCCAAAAGAAAACCAGATGCTGGAAGATGACCATCCGGACAAATTTATTGCTATGATGGGAGCTGAATCTCTCAAAGAGCTTCTGGTTCGTCTCAATTTGGATCAACTTTCCTATGATCTGAGGCACAAAGCCAATACAGAAACCTCTCAGCAGAGAAAAGCTGATGCTTTGAAGCGTCTGCAGGTGGTTGAAGCCTTCCGTGAAGCACAGACCCGCATGGAGAATCGTCCTGAATGGATGATTGTAGATGTGGTGCCCGTGATTCCCCCAGAACTAAGGCCACTTGTTCCATTGGATGGCGGACGTTTTGCCACCAGCGACCTTAACGACCTTTACCGCAGGGTTATTATCCGCAACAACAGGTTGAAAAGACTGATAGAAATAAAGGCTCCTGATGTTATCCTTCGCAATGAAAAGCGTATGCTACAGGAGTCTGTTGACTCATTGTTTGACAACTCGCGCAAAACCAATGCAGTTAAAACCGAATCCAACCGTCCGCTTAAGTCATTGAGCGACAGTTTGAAAGGTAAGCAGGGACGTTTCCGTCAGAACCTTTTGGGAAAAAGGGTTGACTATTCGGCACGTTCGGTTATTGTTGTAGGACCTGAGCTAAAACTCCATGAGTGCGGTATACCCAAAGAGATGGCCTCAGAGCTTTTCAAGCCGTTCATTATCCGCAAAATGCTTGAGCGGGGTATTGTAAAGACGGTAAAATCTGCAAAGAAAATTGTTGACCGTAAAGATCCCGTAGTATGGGATATTCTTGAAAATGTACTGAGAGGCCACCCCGTATTGCTGAACCGTGCCCCCACGCTTCACCGACTGGGTATCCAGGCCTTCCAGCCCAAACTGATTGAAGGTAAAGCTATCCAGTTGCACCCTTTGGTATGTACTGCATTTAATGCCGACTTTGATGGTGACCAGATGGCTGTGCACGTACCCCTGGGCAATGCAGCCATCCTTGAAGCGCAGCTCCTTATGCTTGCTTCCCACAATATTCTTAACCCCGCCAATGGCGCGCCTATTGCTGTACCTTCGCAGGATATGGTTTTGGGTCTGTATTATCTGACCAAAGCCAGAAAAAACACTCCAGAGCATCTTGTAAAGGGAGAAGGTTTGACCTTCTACGGTCCTGAAGAGGTTATCATTGCCTTTAATGAGAAAGCAGTTGATATGCATTCCATCATCAATGTAAGGGTAAAAGTGATGGAAGAAGGCCAGCTTGTAAGCCGAATTATAGAAACTACCCCGGGTAGGGTTCTGTTTAATGAGGTTGTACCTACAGAATATGGTTACATCAACCAGTTGCTTACCAAGAAGGCCCTGAGAGACATTATCGGTGGCATTATGAAAGTAACAGGTATTGCCCGTTCATCCAGGTTCCTTGATGATATAAAGGATTTAGGATTTATGATGGCATTTCGCGGTGGACTATCCTTTAATCTTGGAGACATTCTTGTACCTGAAGAGAAGCAGATTCTTATCAATGATGCCAACAGCCAGGTTGATGAGGTTCGCGGAAACTACAGCATGGGTTTTATTACCAACAATGAGAGGTACAATCAGATTATTGATATCTGGACACACACCAATGCGAAACTGACCAAGGTTTTGATTGATAAAACCACCAGCGACAACCAGGGATTCAATCCTGTGTATATGATGCTTGACTCAGGCGCAAGGGGCTCGAAAGAGCAGATTCGTCAGCTCTCAGGTATGAGGGGATTGATGGCCAAGCCGCAGAAGTCGGGGGCCAAAGGTGGGGAGATTATTGAAAACCCCATTCTCTCAAACTTTAAAGAAGGTCTGTCGGTACTTGAGTACTTTATTTCTACTCACGGTGCGCGTAAAGGTCTTGCCGATACGGCTCTTAAAACAGCTGATGCCGGATACCTTACCCGTAGGCTGGTAGATGTTTCTCAGGATGTTATTGTTAACGAGGCAGACTGCGGCACCCTCCGTGGACTAACGGCCACTGCCCTGAAAAACAACGAAGATACGGTTGAAACCCTTTATGAAAGGATCCTGGGACGTACTGCATTGCAGGATATTTTTCACCCCACCACCGGTAGCCTCATTGTAGGAGCCGGGGAGGAGATTACAGAAGAGATTAGTCAGGTTATCGAAGATTCGCCCATTGAAGCGGTTGAAATTCGTTCGGTACTTACCTGCGAATCCAAGCATGGTGTTTGTGCCAAGTGCTATGGTCGCAACCTTGCCACCGGACGTATGGTACAAAAAGGAGAAGCCGTAGGTGTAATTGCTGCACAATCTATTGGTGAGCCCGGTACTCAGCTTACATTGAGAACCTTCCACGTAGGGGGTACTGCCAGCAATATTGCTACAGCCTCCAAGGTGAATGCCAAGTATGGTGGTATTTTGGAAATTGACGAATTAAGAGCTGTTCCTTTCACCAATGCAGAAGGGAAATCCTACTTCGTGGTTATAGGCAGATCGGCAGAAATGCGGATTGTCGACAAAAACACCAGGATGGTACTCACAACCCAGAATATTCCTTATGGCGCCAACCTGTATATTGAACATGGTAGCGAAGTGAACAGCGGAGATCTGATTTGCGAATGGGATCCCTACAATGCTGTTATTGTATCAGAAATGACGGGTAGGATCGTATTCAATAATATGTCTGAAGGTGCTACCTTCCGTACCGACTCTGATGAGCAAACGGGATACTACGAAAAGGTAATTATCGACAGCAAGGATAAAACCCGTAACCCATCTATCAGCGTTATCAATGAAGAGGGAGAAATTCTTCGCAGCTATGACATGCCCGTGGGAGCTCACATTATCGTCAGCGATAACGTACAGATCATCACAGGTTCTATCATAGCCAAGATACCACGTGCCATTGGAAAATCCGGTGATATCACGGGCGGTTTGCCACGTATCACTGAGCTTTTCGAAGCCCGTAACCCCTCCGATCCGGCCGTTGTGTCTGAGATTGATGGAGTTGTATCTTTCGGTAAGAAAATCAAGCGTGGTAACCGTGAGGTAATCATTACCTCCAAAACAGGAGACGAAAAGCGTTACCTTGTGCCGCTTTCCAAGCAAATACTTGCACAGGAGAATGACTTTGTAAAAGCAGGTACGCCATTGTCTGACGGGCCTACTACTCCTGCTGATATTCTTGCTATTAAAGGACCTACTGCAGTTCAGGAATATATTGTAAATGAAGTGCAGGAAGTTTACCGTATGCAGGGTGTAAAGATCAACGATAAGCACTTTGAGGTGATTGTGCGCCAGATGATGCGTAAGGTAACCATTGAAGATCCAGGTGATACCCGTTTCCTTGAAAATGAGATTGTGAACAAGATTGATTTCATGGAAGAGAACGATTCTGTCTTCGGTAAGAAGGTGGTGGAAGATCCCGGTGATTCTGTTTTGAAACCTGGTCAGATTATTACGGCCCGTAAGCTCAGGGATGAGATCTCTATGCTGAAGCGCAAGGATAAAAAGCTGGTGGTTGCCCGCGAGGCAAGAGGTGCTACGGCACGTCAGCAGCTTCAGGGTATTACCAGGGCTTCGTTGCAGACCAAGAGTTTTATCTCGGCTGCATCCTTCCAGGAAACGACCAAGGTGCTCACCGATGCTGCTGTTAATGGCAAGGTTGATACTTTGCAGGGACTGAAGGAAAATGTGATCGTAGGTCACCTGATTCCTGCCGGAACGGGTTTGCGCGATTACGACAATATTATCGTGGGTTCAATGGACGAATACAACCTTCTGATGGCTTCCAAAAAGAAAGTGGAAGTAGAAGAAAAGTAGCCTCATATTATTCATGATCATAAAAGACTAAGATATGTCAGAAACTAAGAAACAACAACCACAGATCAATATAGAGCTGGGCGAAGACGTAGCCGAGGGAGTATATTCCAACATGGCCATGATTACCCATTCCAATACTGAGTTTGTACTTGACTTTATCAGGCTTATGCCGGGTGTTCCCAAGGCAAAAGTGAAGTCAAGGGTGGTGATGACTCCTCAACATGCCAAGCGGCTTTTAAAAGCGTTAAATGAGAATCTTGCCAAGTACGAATCCATTCATGGACCTATCAAGGATATGGATGCTGGTAAATTGCCGATGAATTTCGGTGGCCCTGCGGCCCAGGCATAAGCTTATTAATTGCGAATCTGAAACTAAGAAGCCCGAACATTTTTAATGTTCGGGCTTCTTATGTTTTGGTCGACCGGACGGGTGGGTGGTGTAATGTTGGTGTGGGGGGAGCGGAATTGCAAATTCCGCTTAGTGTTGCGAATTCCGCTCAGCCGTGGGGTGGTGACGGGGTGACTGCAGCTCACCCCGCCACTATTCCCAGTTAGTGGCGGGGTCACTTGGAGTGGCCCCGTCACTGCTCATTGGTTGGATG
>RECE01000006.1 GCA_007694165.1 Bacteroidota bacterium | reverse complement strand
TGTTTTTACCCGGAAGTTTCCAATTGCTTGGCAAGCTGGAAGTTCCTGGGGGTCATTTTGGAAGGAAGCTTGTAAGGTTTTTTTTTACAACAAGTGACACCCAAAATCAAAGAACTAACGCAGGAATTGCCAATGATGGTGTTGAATGATACAAGGAAGTTTTAGTATCCCCTTTTCTGCTTTTCACCCCAGAGAAAACTCCTTCGGGTCTATTACGGGTAAAACGGCATTGTGCAGGTAAGTACCCCTGAAAAATGAGGTTCTACTGCCATCTCAGTGTTTGTTTGTGCGTTTAGCTGACGCTTTTAAAACCAGGATGGGTGGCGCATAAACTGCGGCGGGGAAAGCTGTGCCCCCTGATTATTTTCAAATTTCATTCAAAGAAGGCCCAACCAAACGGATATTTTTGTTGTAATAGCCAAAACCAACATCGTTATTCTTACATTTGTAGCCCATAAAGACCAAACAAAATGATGATGTAATGAGCGTTGTTTTTCTCAGTTCCGGCCATTTGCCTTTGGATGACCGCATTTTTCATCACATGGCCCACGCGATATTAAAAACGGGGAAGAAGGTTGGAATAATAACAAGTAATTCTGACATGCAAGAGGACATAGACCAAATATCTATTGATTGCTTTGAGAGCCATGACCTAACGAAGAAAGAGAAAATTGCGTCATTCATTACAAAGCTAAGTAAACACAATCCGGAAAAGATTATTTGTTCGGAACCTCTGCCTGTTATTGCGGCACATTATTTCAATAAGAAAAGAAAGAAAAAAGCAAAAATCATTTATGATATTACAGAGTGGTACCCTTCGAAAAAAAACCTGAGTATATATAGCGGCTGGAAAAAAATATGGCCATTTTTTACACTCTTAATATTTAATTTTTACGCTTGCAGCAAGGCCGATGCATTTATTTTCGGGGAATATTACAAAGAAATCCCCTGGAAATACCTTTTCCCCTTAAAAAAAAGAATCAGGATACCCTACTTTCCAAAGCCGGAACTTTTTCCATTGAACCCAACAACTTCATCAAGCAATAACGCATTGAATTTAATGTACTCCGGCAAATTAAGCAAAGAAAAAGGGCTGGAGAACTTTTTGAAGGCAATACAGGCTATCCAAACGCTCAGACCTGAAATGAAAATTCAATGTAAGCTTGTAGGCTGGTTTGAATCAGAACAAGACAAAGAGCACTATTTAAAGCAATTCAAGGGCCTTCCCTACGTTTCATTATTGCACATCCCTTCTTTGCCATTAACCAACTATATAGAATACATTACAGATACAGATGTTTTTTTAGACTTAAGGATCACTGATTTTGAGAATATGCACTGCCTTCCTATAAAACTCTTTTATTTCGTTGCTTTAGGTAAACCCGTAATTTTTTCCAGATTAAAGGCCATTCAAAAAGAAGTTGAAATTGATCAGTTCGGGCATTTGGTAAAACCCACCGACAGTGAACATATTGCAAAGCTTATTATAGAGTATAAAGAGAACCCGGCTTATTACAATAGTCACTGTGAAAATGCACGGAACCTTTATACAAGTAAATATAACTGGAAGCTTTTAGAAGGGGCTTTTGTTGATTTTGTTGCATCCATTTAGTTTGTTTCATGCTGAGCAAAAACGCATTTATGACCATTATTAGCCGGAGCATTATTGTGCTTAGCAGTTTTGGTCTTGTGGTAATGAGTACCCAGCTTTTTGGTTCTGAAGGGAGAGGGATTATTGCACTGATCATTGCCAATATATCCATAATCGTAATTTTAAATAACAGCTGTGCGGGGAGTACAGTGATATTTCATGCCCCTAAGATCCAGATGGCACAGATCATTAAAACTTCCTGGATTGGTTCCTTCTTTATAAGTTTAATTGGCAGTATGCTCTTTATACTATGGGGCAATCCTGAATGGTTCTGGCATATGTTTACCATAAGCTTTTTAATGGCTGTGAACAACTCCATGGCATTCTGGTGGTTAGGCAAAAAAAGGATAAAAACATACAATCTGTTAACCCTCGCCCCAAGCGTAATTATCTTTTGCCTTTTAGGGGCATTACTTCTCACAACCCATACAGTTGAGCTAAACCACTTTTTCTATGCATATTATGTAGCTTACGCGGTGGTAATTCTTGCTGCACTCCCCAAGCTGCTTAAAATGGCAGAAAAAACATCTTCTTTGCCAAAATTTCAAGAGGTCAAAAGCATATTTACCTATGGTATAAAGAACGAATTCAACTATTTTATTCAGTTCATCAATTATCGTTTGTCCTACTTCTTTATTTCTTTTATGCTGGGGGCCGAAAGCTTAGGGGTGTTTTCTGTTGCCATAGCTATTACAGAATCTATCTGGATCATCAGTAAAAGCTTATCAAGCCTGCATTTTACCCATGTTATAAATTCGAACAATCAGCAAGACAATATAGAAACCACGACGTATCAAGCAAAATTGAGCTTTGTAGTAAGCCTGATAGCTGTATTTGCTTTGGCGTTGGTACCAACCCATGTTTTTACTTTTATTTTCGGACAGGGGTTTGAACAAGTTAAATTACTGACTTTGTACCTGATACCGGGGATTATATTTATTGCTGTATCCAATTTGCATGGCCATTATTTTGCTGCAATCAACCGTTTGGATATTTTGCGCAACAAATCTCTGTTGGGTTTGGTTGCGAGTGTCATTTTTCTCCCTTTATTATTGCGCCCCTATGAACTCGTTGGGGCCTGCATCGCCCTGAATATATCTTACATCACATCGTCTGTTTTCTTGTTCGTGGCATTCAAAAACGCAAAAAAGACAACGAAATATTGA
>RECE01000155.1 GCA_007694165.1 Bacteroidota bacterium | reverse complement strand
GGGTATTCATGGGCCGGGACATAATATTTTTGCAGATCCCCGGTGAGGGAGTCAGCATTCATTTCCAGCACCCGCAGTTGGTGCCCTGCAGCAGAAAGATTTCGGATGTATGACTGAAAAGCGCCCACCAGGGTTATCTTTCTTTTTTGTGTCAGGTCCAGCAGTTCAATGGGGTCCTTGTCCTCAATCACGGTATAGTCTGAGTCGGCAAGGAGCCCGGAAGAAATGGCATTCAGCACGGCAATTTTAAGGGTATCGATAATGGGGCCTTGTTTGGTTGTTTCCAGCAGATCCAGTACTTTGCGGCCCCGGATTTGGTTGGGGGTAAAATCGCCAAAATCCCTTTCTCTTTTGCGGGGGGCATGGTGTCCGTTGCCAGGAGCATTGCCTGCCACGCCGCAGATGCCGTCAGAAAGTTTTACGGCCGAGAGGTGCATCCCCAGGCGCACATCCGACAGGGTGAGTTGTTCTATTCGTGCTTTGTGTCGTGATTTGAGTAGTTCAAGGGTTTGTTGGATGACCATGAGTTGGGATTGTTTTTTTTGGATTTGGTGGTGCAATGTTACATATTTTTCATTAGTGTCCGGTAAAAAAAAGTCGCCACCGGATGAACGTTGTTCCTGCCCGGTCGGGAACTTAGAGTCCCGACCGGGCAAAGGGTCTCGTCCGGTGGCGACTAAAGTTCGCCTCCGGACTAAAATAAAGCAAAGCATTAGGGGGTTTTTCGCCATGACCAGGATGTCCATCTTGTTGCGGATGGTGACTTCGCCATTCTGGCTTCAGTGGCGGGGTGAGCTTTAGTCACCCCGTCACTTTGGGGATTTTTGCTTAAGTGACAGGGCTGCTTCCAATGAACCCGCCACCAAACTCATATTTAAACCGACAACAATAATTTAATATGGATAAAACATTTGCATATATTTACCCGTTAAAAATACAGACCAGCCGATCATTTTTTAAAATCTAAAAGCTATCCCTGCCATGAAGTTGATTTACTCCCTTATGATTGTTGTTTTGTTGCTGCTTGCTCAAACCACCACTGCGCAACACCTTCACAACGTTGAACATATTCAAACCGTTTCAAAACAAACCCTGGAATCACAGCTCCAATACCCGGTGCTCAATGGAGTCCAATTTTACAAAATGACCTACCATACCACCGGCTCGGATGGGTTGCCCGATATTGCTTCGGGACTGATTGTGCTGCCCGGCAACAATGCTCCTGAGCATTCTCTTGTGGTGTATCATCACGGCACCAGCAATGCACCCCACTTCGTTCCTTCCTCGCTTAACCTGGATTATGAGGCTTATGCACTGTTTGGTGGATATGGTTATGCTGTGCTGGCGCCCGACTACCTGGGAATGGGCGACTCGCGGGGTTTTCATCCCTATGTGCATCGCGAAACACAGGCCTCGGCCTCGGTTGATATGATCAGGGCTTTTCGGGAATGGGCGGATGAAGGGAATACGGCCGTTAATGAGAATCTCTTTCTAACGGGTTATTCACAAGGTGGGCACGCTTCCATGAGCACCCACTGGAAAATGGAAGCCGAACTCCAGGAGGAGTTTGAAGTGACTGCTGCGGCCCACTTGTCAGGGCCTTACAGTATTTCAGGTGTCATGCGCGATCTGATGTTCAGCGAGCAGAATTACGATTTCCCTGGGTTTATTCCTTTTGTCATCCTGGGCTACCAGGAGGTGTATGGCAATGTATATAATGAACTGACCGATATTTTTCGGCCGGATTTCATTCCTGCTATTGAAGCCTTCTACAACGGCGATGCTACCCTTACCGGTATGACTATCTTACTGGTTCTTACCATGCAACAAAAGTTTGGTAACCGTCATCCTGTTAATCTTTTCAATCCTGCACTGGTCACAGCTATGCAGGAGAATGACAACCATCCCATCAACATCCTTTTGCGGGAGAATGATACGTATGACTGGGCCCCGCAGGCACCTACCCGTATTTTTTATTGCACAGCCGACAACATGGTGCCATGGCAGAATTCCTTCATTGCCGACAGTGTTATGCAGGTCAATGGTGCTGTGGATTTGCAAACCATCGATGTGAATCCCGCTTTCGACCACGGGCAATGTGCCGTTCCGGCCATGCTGGCTACCCTTGATTTTTTCAACAGCTTCCAGGAAACTTCCGTTGCTGACGTATCTCCAACCCCAGACATCCAAATCTTCCCCAATCCCGGCAGTGGTATTGTGCAGATTTCCGGTCTTGATGAATACCAGGGCTATCAGGTGCAGGTTCTTGATTTGTCAGGGAGGCTTCTTACAGAAAGCCATTCTTCTCCCTTTGTCAACCTTGAAAAATTGCCGGCAGGGGTTTATTTGCTTCGCATTTCCGGAAAAGACTTTCAACTCACCCGTAAAATAGTCAGGCAGTAAAGGCTTTTATATTCCATATCCCCAGGCCAATTCTTCATCAGCCAGTGAAAGCTTAAATGATTCGTATCCTCAGGGCAAGGCATAAGTCCGGCCCGGACTGCAGTTCCGGCCCGGACTAAATGATGAATCACGAGATGACTTTTTATGTAAAGCTGAACAATACCCTGATTTATTTTTGCGAATACTATCATTCTACCCAAAGTTTCCCCCAATTCTTGCGATTATGCCAAAGCTCCTTTGAAGCTGAATGCTATTCATGCAAAAAGATTTTTTTCTTATTATTCTCACCCATTTGTAACAATTCCCCTTCCGGGTGTACTAAAGGAATAAACAGTTTTCAACATGATAGAAAAAGAGCTCAGGTTTAAGACGCTTGTCAGGGAAAATGAAGAGCGAATCCGGCGTATTTGCCGGTATTATGCCCCTACAGAGGAGGATCAGAACGACATGTACCAGGAAATCCTTGTCAATGTATGGAAGAGCCTGGACAGTTTCCGCGGCGACTCGGCCATGGGTACGTGGGTATACCGGGTGGCAGTGAACACCTCCCTGAGCTATTCGGGCCAACACTACAAAAGAATGAAACTGAACGTGGACGTGGGGAGTGAATATCTGCAAAATGCTTTTACCCAAGAGGATGACTATATGATAAAAGAGGAGAGGTTGCAGGCACTCCAGGCCGAGCTGAACCAGCTTACTTTTATCGATAAAGCCATCATGGGGCTGGTTATCGAAGGGCTTTCCACCAAAGACATCAGCGATATTATCGGTATCACCGAGTCCAACGTAAGGGTGAAAATCCATCGTATAAAAAACGAACTGCGCGGGAAGTTGAAGAATAATTCTGAGATACAATAACCTTAAAAAACAAGAACCATGGAAAAGAACACTCAAAAACCAAAAGAAATGGAAGATTTTGTATCTCAACTTAAGAAACAGGATGATTACAACCTGCAGCTGGGCAAAGTGCTGAAAAGGTTTTATATCATTATGATAGTAATTTATATTTTGCTGATGGTGATCAATCCTTTTGCTGACCTGTCTGTCCTTCACAGGGTCATTGGGTTGCTTTTTGTATTTGCCTTTTCATGGTTTGCCATGCTGTTTTCACGATATCAGAAAGACTTTCGGGATGTGGATTACGGTCTGCCCACCCTGCAGATGTTGGAGAATGTGGTGAAAAGGTACCGGTTGTCGCTGAAAACATTCCTGCAAATAATTCCTCCCGTGGTGTTGGTGGCTATTGCCCTCAGTCTTACAGTTTACCAGAGCAGCAGTGCTGCCAATGCTCCCTACCGGGTGTTGATGGTACAGTTGGTTTTCTTTTTGATAGCTCTGGTGGCAGGCTATGCAGGCTATGAAGTGTGGAAGGTAAAACACAAACCCCTTGTAGACCATGCCCGTGAGATGTTGAAGGAGTTGAACCGTGAGTAAAAATCGAGTTTTCTGGTTCCGGGACCTATTTCAGGGTTATTCCTCATCCCCTAATTCCTAATCCCAAATCCCTTTTTCCCAATCCCAATCCCCAATCCCTGCTTAAATCTTCACAATCTTATGCTTGATGGCATACACTACCAGTTCGGCGGTGCTGTTGATTTTGAGCTTTTTCATGATGTTGGATTTGTGCGCTTCTACCGTTCGCACGCTGATATGGAGATTGTCGGCCAGCTGCTGGTTGGTCATTCCTTTGGTGATGGCTTGCAGGATTTCGGTTTCCCGATCGGTAAGTTTATTGTTCTGTCCGTCTTTTTTGGTTTTGCTTTTCAGGAAGTTTTCTATAAGGATTTCGGAGACAAATCCTTTGCTGTAGTGTTCGCCTTTTACAACCGTATGGATGGCTTCGATAAGCTGTCCGGGTTTGAAGTTTTTGGGCACGTAGGCCATGGCGCCGGCTTCAAAACCGGTTACGATCATATCTTCGCTCACAGAAGAGGAGTGAAGCACCACTTTGGTGGCAGGGAATTCAGCAACAATTTTTTTGGTAAGTTCAATCCCGTCCATGCCTGGCAGTATTACATCCAGGATGACCACATCAGGTTTCAGCTCTTTGATTTTCTGGTAGGCTTCTTCACCATCACTGGCAATACCTACCAGTTTGATATCAGGGACTTTAGAGAAAATTTGCCGGGCCGCCAGCACGATAAGGTCATGATCGTCAACAACAAGTACCTTGATTTTATCCATTGTAAAGCAAACTTTTTATTTTCGTCTCCTAATCTATTAAACTACAGACAAATTTAGTAAAAAATATTATTAAAGCCTAAATTATTTAATTAAGATAAAAATAAGCAATTTGTTAAGAGTGAATAAGGCACCTATTCGTATCGCAAAGATTCGATGGGGTCGAGGCGTGAGGCTTTTGCTGCCGGGTAATAACCTGCAGCCAGTCCTACCAGTAAACATACAGCAACACCTGAGAAAATCCATAGCCATGGTATGATAAATGGGTTTCCGATAAATAACGAAATAATATTTCCCACCAGGATGCCAAAGAAAATACCCACCAGTCCTCCCAGCTGGCAAATTACCACTGCTTCTGCCAGAAACTGTTGTTTGATGGTTTTTCGTGTAGCTCCCAGGGCTTTGCGGATGCCTATTTCGCGGGTACGTTCGGTAACTGATACCAGCATGATGTTCATCAGGCCAATGGCAGCTCCCAGCAGTGTAATGATGCCAATAATGGTGGCTGCACCTGTAACCTTGCCCAGGTTTTCAATAAGCATTCGGGCGATGTTATCACTTTTGCTTACATCAAAGTTGTTGGTTTCGTTGGGCCGCAATCCCCTTACAATTCTGAACAGACCGGTGGCTTCACTGATGGCTGTTTCCAGGTCGGCAATGTTGTCAGTGCTCGCATTGATGGTGTAGTTCATATTGGGTCTTGAGAAGTTTTGCCTTGCCGATACCACCGGGATAATGCAAATCTGATCGCTGCTGAAACCTAAGCTGGCACCTCTTTCTTTAAGTACGCCAATAACCTGGTATCTTTTGTTGCTGATGGAAATGAACGCACCCAGCGGATTCTCATTGTTTCTGAACAGGTTGGTCTCCAGTTGGGAACCGATGATTACCACATTGGCCCCTGTTTCAAGCTCATGGGGCGAAAAATTTCTCCCTCGCGCCAGTTCGATACCTGAGGTTACCAGGTAGTTTTCATCTGAACCGGTAACATTGATATTGGGATTGGTTTCTTCCGAGCCAAACCTTACCGTTGCAGTGCTGGTGCCCCACACCGTAACAGATACAGTGGCAGGAAACTGGAATTCTTCTTTAAACCTAATGGCCTCGTCAAAAGAGATATTTCTGAAAGATTGTGGTCTGCCGGAGCCCATCACGCGGATTTCCCGGTTTCTGATGGAGAAGCTATTGGCCCCCAGGCTGGTAAAACTGGATGTGATGGATGCTTTGATTGAATCGATGGAGGTAAGGATGCCCACCAGAGCCATGATGCCAAAGGCGATGATAAGCACAGTAAGCAGTGTGCGCAGTTTGTGGCTGCGAATTGAGCCCAGTGAAACTTTTAAATTTTCTGTGGTAACTACTCTGCTTTTCATGGTTCAGGGTTAGAGTTTATTCCCAAATGCCAGATCCCCTGCGTCTCCCAGTCCGGGAACGATATAACCTTTGGCGGTAAGTTCGTCATCAACAGCTCCCAGCCACATAGTAAAACTACCTATGGGTAGGTGTTTCTTAACATGTTCAACCCCTTCAACACTGGCAAGGATAGAGACGATGTGTGTATGTGAAGGCTTCCCTTTGGAAAGCAGTTCTTTGTATGTAAGTACCATCGAACCTCCTGTGGCCAGCATGGGATCTGAAAGAATTAGGATTTTATTGTCCAGCGGAGGACAGGAGGCATATTCGACTTGTATGGTGAAACTTCCGTTTTTATGGTGTTTTCTGTAAGCAGAAATGAAGGAATTTTCTGCCTGGTCATAAAAGTTGAGCAGTCCGTTGTGCATGGGTAACCCTGCTCTCAATATGGTGGCTATAACGGGCTGTTCTTTCAGCACTTTGCAATTGGCTTCACCCAATGAGGTGATAACTTCCTTGTCTACCCATGGCAGATGTTTGCTGATTTCATAAGCAAAAATCTCACCCAGCCGTTCCATATTTTTTCTGAAGCGCATACTGTCTTTTTGTATCTCAACATCCCGCGCCTCTGCAATGTATTGATTCAGAAGTGAATTTTGATTTCCCAATATGTGTACCATATGTGATAAGATTAGGTGTTTGTGTGACAGGGCCCGTTATTTTTTTGCCAGAAAATACCATCTGGCAATGGGTTTTAGCAAGAACGGAAAATTATTGATTTCTAGTTGTAAAAATACACATTCTTTTGAACCAAATCCACTATAAAAACGGGCAAGACTATTTTGCATGCTCCCCTCAAAATCCAGGGTGATGTTTTGTCCGGCATGATCCCGGATGTAACTGTCAATAATTGCAGTCATAGCACCGTTTTTTCGTGCTTCGGGGGTGCTGCCCGAAAAAATCAGAATCGATTTTTTATGACTGTTAAAAAAAACAATACCGGCGCAAAAAGTATTTTGAGCGTTGTAGGCACTGTAAACTTTGGTGTTTCCCCTGTGAATGCCTGAATAGATTAGGTGTTTAAGGGTTTCGTATCGTGATGTGTTGAGATGCGAAATGTTTTTTCCCCTGTTTTCTCTGAAAGTTTCAATGATGGGAATGGGATCTGCATTGGAGGTTACAAAAACTTTTTCTTGTTGTGCCTTTTTGAGGTTTCTGATGGTTTGACCCGAGTACCCTTTCCTGATTTCATCGTAGGGTGCTATAAGGTCCAGTTCAAAGGTTCTTCTCTGTTGGTTTGCTCCCTGTATTTGAGAGGATATAGGATTGTAAGTATTGAGGTTGAGGATGATATACCGGAATTGAGCAGGTATGGCCGATACAAAGGCATTCACCAGTTTTTCATCTGCCGGAAATGCTGAGAAAACACCTAACTGTTGTATGAAAGGAGGTTGAAGGATATATCGGATGCCGTATTTCTTCTTTCCGGGAAGTGGCATTACGGCCTCATAGTCTCCATATACCAGGGCATCCCATTTTGGAGATACCTGGTTAAGGTAAAAACTGTAGGGGTATATCAATCCATTGAGGGAGTTGTCTATACAATGATCCCATTTGTCAAAATCTATATCTGTGTGTTTTTTGAATTCTATCATTTGGTTAGCCGGGTGTTTAGCTTAGGTAACATCACACTAAGGGTTTGGTTCGTTTTGGATATACTTAATCAGTTCGAGGTAAACTTTACGCCAGCCTGTCCAATGATTCTGGTCGTTCAGGCTGTCGTTGTGCCAGAGGGTTATCAGGGTGCCGTCTACACTTTTTACTGCATCCACTATTTCTTTTGTTTTTGCCAAAGCTTCTTCGGGTCTGAACTTCATATAATCCCTGAGGGTTCCGTCCATTATGGCAGTTGGATATAGCTTGAGCCTTGTTTCTGTTTCCATTGACAGGTCAAAGAAATTGAACGGGGTGCAGGTGCCGGCCCTGAAGCCGGTATGGGAGGCAAAACCCATAGAAAAGTCATTCTTGATGCCCGTTTTTAAGAGGTTTTGATAGGTTTGGGGCAGTTTAAGTTTCAGGTAATGCTGCCGGCTGTTTTTGATGGTTCGGTTGAGAATACCAGACAACAACTCGGTTTCTTCTTTGAGGCGGTACTCTTTGAAATTAGAGGCATAAGAAGGGTGAACGCCCGTTTCTGCATAATCACCAATGGTTTTTACCAGGGTCTGAAAGGTACGTGAATGTATGGAGATGTTTTTGTCTTTGGGGCCATACTGGCCGCAAAGGAAAAAGTATACCGGCTTTAACCTGTATTGTTTTTGCAGGCGAAGCTGTAAATCATAAGTGTCGAAGGGATCTTGCTGTCTGCTGCTTATAACTTCTATGCGATGCCGCAGTTTTGAGAAATTGAAGGTAAAGATGTCTTTTGCAAACAAAAAAAAGGTTCTTGCCACCCCTTTGCCTCTGAAAGCATAAGCCACATCGATGTCATAAGTGGGAATAAATGTGAAGCTTTTTTTGCGGGGCTCCAGGAAGGGAAAAGTTTCCAGCAGTTTGCTTTGCAAATGTTTTGCCTGAAGGTCTACCACAGGAATGTCGGTAAAGCCGTGCAGGTATGCAAGACTCTGGTCGGCTTCAAAACGGCCATGCCGGTCTTCCAAAAAAGGGAGGTATTCTTCGTAGCGGCTGAGCTGGTAAAAGGACGAAGAGAAAATATCAAAACCCAGATCACAACTTACATCTTTTCTGGTGAGAGGAAACAACACCGGAAAATCATCCCTTTTTACAACCTCAGGCACAAAATCTCTGATACCCTTTTCATGCAAAAACCCTGAAGGGTATACCTTTAGGGCAGCTCCCGGCAACTCACGTCCGGAGTAATTGATTTTTCCACCTCTGAAATTGAGAAACTCTTCACTGGAATTGGTGACTTTGTAATCAAATCCACAGATGTCGCGCAGGAGTGTTTTGGCAATGTATTGAACCCTGTTGTTGATTTTTGTTGTAAAGAGTAGAATCATGAGGGATATAATCTAAAAACAGGTAAAGATAAAACATATTTCACAGAGCACCTTCATCTGCAAAACTAAAATAGTTGTCACCTGCTATAATAATATGGTCCAGCACGGGCATATCCAGAAACAGCCCTGCACTTTTGCATTTTTGGGTAATCTCATGGTCTTTCTTGCTGGGAAGGGTATTGCCACTGGGATGGTTATGGCAAAGAATTACCGAGGAGGCATTGTCTTCAAGAGCGATCTTGAAAATCTTCTTGGGGTCAGCCACGGTGCCAGCCAGGCTCCCTTCGCTGATTTTATGGGTTCGCTTGATCATATTGCCCCGGTTGAGTGTTATGATCCAGAACTCCTCGTAATTGTTGTCGCTCAGCACCGGGTGCATCAGTTCGAATGCGTCTCTGCTGGAGGTGACTTTTCTTTTGCTCATGCTGTCGCTGAGTCTTCTCCTGCGGCCCAGTTCCAGTGCCGCCATAATGTTGATGGCTTTGGCTTCGCCAATTCCCTTAAATTTCATCATTTCCTTTACGCTCAGGCGCGACAATTCGTTAATGTTTTGGTTAACGGATGTGTAAATCTGCCTGGCAAGGTCTACTGCTGAGAGTTCACGGGTTCCCGAGCCAATGAGAATGGCCAGCAGTTCAACATCACTCAGTGCTGCGGCTGTTTTGGCGATGAGTTTTTCCCTGGGGCGGTCGTCTTCTGCCCACGACTTGATGCTGTTGGAAACAGGAATTGGGCTTAAATCAGCTTTTTTACTCATGAGTGAAATGATTTAAGCTAATTTAATAATAATAGGGGAATAAAAAAAGACCTTTGACAAGTCAAAAGCCTTTTTTCGTAGCCCGTAGGGGAATCGAACCCCTGCTACCAGGATGAAAACCTGGCGTCCTAACCCCTAGACGAACGGGCCATTAGTATTTATAAAAGCAGTGCAAAACTATAATTTTTTTTTGTAAAAAAAACAATTTTTTGCAGTTTCTGCTGATCTATAATTTGTTTACGTAACGAGTTAATTTGGATTTGAGGTTAGAAGCTTTATTCTTGTGAATAACATTCTTCTTGGCCAGTTTGTCAAGCAAAGCAACTACTTTGGGAAGACTCTCCTGGGCCTGAGCCTTGTCAGAAGTATTTCTCAGTTTTCTTACCGCATTACGGGTAGTTTTAGCGTAATAGCGATTGCGCAATCTTTTGGCATTGTTTGACCTGATCCTTTTTAATGCTGATTTATGGTTGGCCATAGTTGATAAATTTTACTGTACGGTTTTCTTTAAATAGTATGAATTGTTGTAGCCCGTAGGGGAATCGAACCCCTGCTACCAGGATGAAAACCTGGCGTCCTAACCCCTAGACGAACGGGCCTTGCAAAAAGGAGTGCAAATTTAAAACAATTTTCATTCCCAGCAAAACAATTTGATATAAATTTTCAGTTTACTGGTCAATTGCTGCATTGTCAGGTGTTTATTGTTCTGCCAGGTTGCCCTGAGTTCATTATTAACATTGTTTTCGGTTATTATAATATGATCAGTATCGGTTTTGCATTAGCAATACCTTGCAGTACCCAGTTAAAAACCTGCCAACTGTGTTGCATAGATATTACTATCAATTTTATGATGTCTGGAAAGACAAATTACTTCAGCCCGAAAGCCATCATATAACACAGTATAAATGCTGCAGCCATTGTCGGGTTATGCTTTTAACGGTTTGTGAAGACACGTTATAACGATACATCGTATGGATAATCCAGGCGCAGTCAAGAGAAATGAGTTTTTCTTCTATTGGATTTGCTGTTAAAATGGGCCGGAGAGAAGCATACTTTTTGTTTAATAATTTATTGGTGCTACCTCTGTTAAATTCGGTTGATTTTTACCTACCTTTGCAATTCTGTAAAAACATGCAGTTCTGTATAAAGAAATGGAAGAAAATCTCAGAAATTATCAAAAAATGCGAAACCCAGTAGATCAAAGCACGTATTTAATGTAAATACTAAACAATTTTTTTATATATTTGTGCTGATTTTAGCAGTATTAAGCAAAGAAACTAACAAAAAACTCAATCAACGGAGATTAAAACTAATAATAATAAATTGAAAACTATGAAGAACGTAAAACTTTTAGCTGTATTGCTTATTACAGCAGTCTTTTTAGGCAGTTGCGGATTAAACAAGATGATCAGGGATTATGGAGATGAAGTAAGCTTCACTCCTGAGGTAAATCCTCTTGAAAACCACGGTGGCAATGTTGCCGTAAATGTTAGTGGTCGTGTCAGTGAAAAGTATTTTCATGCACGCGCCAAAGTTGAACTTACCCCGGTTCTTGTTTATGAAGGTGGCGAGCAAACCCTTCAAACTGTTTATTTAAGAGGAGAAAAGACTTCCGGAGAAGGAACAGTTATCAATCGTGGCTCAGCCACCAATTTCGCTTTTGCAGATGTAGTAGCATTTGAAGAAGGAATGGAAGCTTCTGAACTCTTTATCAGAGCCAGGGTTTATCGCGAAGGAAGAGAAGATAATGTAACCAACCTGCCTGAGAGAAAAGTTGCTGACGGTGTTATCAATACTTCTCAAAGAATTCAGCATGATTACGACCTTTCGCTTGCCGCTCACGGATATGAAAAAGTAACCAGGGTTTCTGAAAGTGCCAATATCTATTTTGAATATATGAGGCATAACATTAACTGGAGAATTCCCCTGAACCGTAAGGACGAAAGTGTTGAAAAAATTGGCAAACTTGCTGAATTTATTAAGCTTGGATGGGAAATTGAATCCATAGAAGTTAATGCATGGGCTTCTCCTGAAGGTGAAGTGGCATTTAACGAAAAACTGTCTGAAAACCGTGCCAAAGCAGTACAGGAGCATACCAGAAGCCTGTTCCGCAGACTGGAAAGAGAAACCAAAACCCAATTCCCAAGACCGGAAATTAAGGTAACAGCCAAAGGCGAAGACTTCGACGGCTTCATGAGAGTTCTCAATGCTTCTAACCTGCAAGACAAGCAAGCAATTGCCAATATTATCAATTCTCAGCTTGCCCCCGCAGAAAGAGAAAGAAGAATTAAGGATATGACCGTTATTTATGGCGAGATAGAAAAACTTCTGGAACCTTTGCGTCGTGGTGAGATTGTCATCAATGCTTTTGAACCCAAGAAAACGGATGAGCAAATTGCTACACTTTCTACTTCCAATCCTTCAGAGCTTGATGTGAAAGAACTGCTTTACGCTGCAACCCTTACCCAGGACAACGCTACCAAACTTGCTATTTACAAGTCTGCACAGCAGCTCTTCCCACAAGACTACAGAGGTTTTAACAATGCAGCATATATACATCTGAAAAAAGGTGATGTAGATGCAGCTGCCGCTGACCTGGAAAAAGCCAATCAGCTTGCTCCCAACAATGGTCATGTACTTAACAACCTGGGTGCAGTTGCTGCACACAAAGGTGACAAAGAAAATGCACAGTCTTACTTTGAGGCTGCACAGGGTCAGGGAATCCGCGTTAATTACAATGTTGGTACACTCATGATTCCTAAAGGCGACTATCAGGCTGCTCTCAGCTCATTTGCCGGACGCACCTGTACGTATAATGTTTCTTTGGCACACCTGTTGGCTGGAAATGAAGCTGCTGCTATGACCAACCTGGAGTGTGCTCCTGAGTCGGCTCATGTATCATACCTGAAAGCTGTTATTGGTGCCCGCAGGCAAAATAACACAATGGTATTTGACAACCTTAGAACTGCAGTAAGACTCAACCCTGCTCTTAAAGCAGAAGCACAGAAAGATCGTGAATTTATCCGTTACTTCCAGGTTGCAGAATTCCAGGAAATAGTAAGATAATTTCTCAAAATATTTTTATCCTAAAGCCATTTGCAATTTCATGTTGCAAATGGCTTTTTTAATGTGTTTTTTTCTTTGTACTTTTGTTTTGTTGTGAAAATCATTAACTTTAAAAGCTCAATATCGTTTTTAGCCCATTAAAAATAAAAAGTACCAAAACTATTTATTGTAAGCATCATGCGTTTTAGAATTGATTTCAAACTGCAGGGCGAGGCACCTTTTTCTATTCCCGTAAATTATCAGAGCGAGTTCTCTGCCTGGATTCACAAAATGCTCCACTTTCAAAGTGATTCTTTTCGAAAATTTCTGACAGATAAAAAATTCCTTGATGCAACAGGTGAATATAAACTATTTACCTTCTCAGATGTAATCTTTGCTCCTCATAAGGTGGTGGATGACAGGCTTATTGTTACCAGCGATCAGGCATCCCTGATATTGTCTTTTTATGCCCAGGAGGATATCGAACCTCACGTAATTGGCACATTCGACAACCAGAAGTTTAAAATTGGGGATGCAAGAGGGAAAGTAAGTATGAAAATCGAGAGGATCCAAAGCCTGGAGGTTCCGGATTTCACGGAACGCAAAAAGGTGGCATTCCGCTGTCTGTCCCCCATGCTCATAGGGGAACCAAAAGACAGCAATTATTTGAACCCTGATCAGAAAAACTTTGACAAAGTGTTTTTTAAAAGTCTGATGTTTAAATATGCCAACCTGGTTAAATATATGCCTGCCAATTCAGGCAATGGTCTTTCCGGACTCAACGACCTGCAGTTTAAACTCCTTGGAAAACCCAAACCCAAACTCGTAAAAATAAAAACCGATTCACCGCACCAGAAATCAGTGAAAGGGTATATGTTTGATTTTGAGTTGAAATCTCCCGCGGAGTTACTGAATATTGGATTCAATGCCGGCTTTGGTGATTTAAATCACCTGGGATTTGGCTGCTGCGAACTAAAAAAGGATTAGTAAGTTCATTCAGCTTCAAAAAGAAAGCCTCGTTTCTTTTAAAAACGAGGCTTTTTTGGTGGCGGAGAGAGAGGGATTCGAACCCCCGGAGGTGTTACCCTCAACGGTTTTCAAGACCGCCGCAATCGACCACTCTGCCATCTCTCCGGGGGCAAAAGTACAAAAAAAA
>RECE01000187.1 GCA_007694165.1 Bacteroidota bacterium | reverse complement strand
TGGTATCGGTGCAGGATGTTTTTACTGCCATCAGGGATATGCATGTGCGGGGAGCCGGACTGATAGGTGCAACGGCCGGTTTTGGCATGTACCTGGCTGCGCTGGAAGCTTCGCGAAGCGATTCGTTTGATACATTTCTGGCGAAAGCAGCTGAAAAGCTCAAATCGGCCCGCCCCACAGCAATGAACCTTTTCTGGGCGGTGGATAAACAAATGGAAGCCATAAGCTCTGTAAAATCTGTGGATGAGAAAATCTCCATTGCCCTTCAAACCGCAAAAGAAATTGCCGATTCGGATGCTGAATATTGCCGCCGCATTGGCGAGCATGGTATTAAGCTTATTGAAGAGATCAGCCGCAGTAAAGGTGGCAAACCCGTCAACATCCTCACCCATTGTAATGCCGGGTGGCTGGCCTTTGTGGATTATGGCTCCGCCACCGCTCCCATTTATGCCGCCCATGATAAAGGCATAGAGGTGCATGTTTGGGTTGATGAAACCCGTCCACGCAACCAGGGTGCCGCACTCACCTGCTGGGAACTGGGCAACCACGGTGTGCCGCACACCCTCATCACCGACAACGCCGGAGGATATCTCATGCAACAGGGCATGGTTGACCTGGTAATCGTGGGCTCTGATCGGACAACCCATACCGGCGATGTGGCCAATAAGGTGGGTACTTACCTGAAAGCCCTGGCTGCACGCGATAACAACATCCCGTTTTATGTGGCCCTGCCCTCCTCCACCATCGACTGGGAAACAGAAGATGGTGTAAAGAAAATACCCATTGAGCAGCGTAACCCTGATGAAGTGAAGTATGTGGAAGGATGGTGCGAAGATCAAATCAAAAAAGTGCGCATCTGCCCCGAAACCAGCCCCGCAGCCAATTATGCCTTCGATGTTACACCGGCGAGACTGGTTACCGGAATTATAACCGAAAGGGGTGTTTGCAAAGCCGTGAAGGATGAAATTCTCGGGCTATTTCCGGAAAAACATAAAAAAATTCGAACCGAGCCGAAACAAAATTGAGCGAAGCGAAATCCATCTGCCTTTATAAACATTTAAGGGATTGCATCCCTGAAATCAGCACCAGATAATTCAGTCTTACAAAAAAAAATAATACTGATTTAAAAAAGTAAACATGATATACTAAGGGATGCCATCCCGAGCTCAGCGAAGCTAAATCAAAACTCTGTGCTCTTTGCGAATACTTTGCGACTTTGCGTGGAGCAAAAAATAACCCAATAACCTATCAACCGCTAAACCCATGCAAGAAGGCTACATCAAATTCAACTGCCACTGGATAGAAGCCGGACCGGTTTCACCTGATCATACCAGGGAAATCAATGTATGGCGAGATAAATTGTATGCTTTGGGTTTAATAGGCGTATATGATAATGGCATCGGCTTTGGGAACATCAGCATGCGGCACAGGGGAAATTCCTTCATCATCACCGGTTCGGCAACCGGTGGATTTAAGCATTTGACCGAAAACCACTTTACCCTGGTCACCGGCTATAATCTGGAGCAAAACAGCCTGGAGTGCAAAGGACCCATCATAGCCTCATCCGAGTCGCTGACACATGCAGCCATTTATGAGTGCTCTCCGGAAACAATGGCGGTCATTCATGTGCACAGTATGAAACTATGGAAAAAGCTCATGAATCTGGTGCCAACCACAAACACTTATGTAGAATATGGGACTCCTGAAATGGCCGGCGAGATCAAACGATTATTCAGGGAAACCCATGTTCCGGAAGAGAAAATCCTTGTCATGGGCGGGCATGAAGAGGGAATAATCACCTTTGGAAAAGATATGGATGAAGCAGGCGAAGCGCTTCTGAAGCATCTTTAATCAAAAATCTTCTATCTTTGTCGCGCCGGTATGTGAAAGATAAAATCTGCACAACTGAACATCCGCAAACATCCACCTAAATCACATTCATGGAAGAACCCGAAGGCCCTTACCCCCTGATTGTTATTCTTACCTTTATTTTTTTTGGTGCTTCACTTGTGTATTACATTCTGGTTTACCTGGATGCACCTTTTGTGAAAAAGAACCTGAAGAAGTATCTGTTTTACCGCAATCTTCAAAGGATCTATCAACCCTATCTTTCCCGCTATTTCCCCTTTTACAATGCCCTGAGCGACAGGAATAAACTCAAATTCGAACGGCGCGTACAGAAATTTATCGACATGAAACAGTTCATTTCCCGGGGTGGTATCAGGGAAATCACACCGGAAATGAAAGCACTCGTTGCCGGGAGCGCCATACAGCTCACCTTCGGCTACCCTACAATCTATTTCAGACATTTCTGGAGAATCCTCATTTATCCTGATGACTACTATTCAACCATTACCCAGAAATATCATAAGGGGGAGGTAAATCTGGGAGGTATCATTGTATTATCCTGGAAAAACCTGAAGGATGGCTTCCGCTGTCATGCCGACGGCATTCATCTGGGGCTGCATGAAATGGCTCATGCCCTTCGTCTCATCAATATTGTCGATAATCCCGAATATGATTTCTTCGACCGGCGTATCATGCAGGAATTTGACCGGGAAGCAAAAAAAGAGATACTGAAAATCAGGAATGGCCAAAACAGCACATCCATCTTCCGGGAGTACAGCACCACCAATAAGGATGAGTTTTTTGCAGTGGCAGTGGAGATCTTCTTTGAACAGTCAAAGGCTTTTTATCGTCACAACCCCCGTCTGTACCGTCTGCTATCAATGATATTAAAAATTGATCCCATCCAACTGGCCCGCACCGGCGATCCTAAAGTACAACGGCAAAAGTCCATGAACAGCCGGTAATTTTTTCGAAAAAAATCTCACCATTGGTTTAGCAATCTTCACGACTTCAACCCTTCTTTCTCGCACCCAGGGCTTTCCTTATTCCTTCCAATCCGTCTACAAACAGAGTCATCTGTCCGATCACCTGTGCCATACGATCCTGGTCACCCAGGCCGCGGATGCGGTTGTTTCGCACAAAGGTTTCCTTGATCGAATTCCATCGTTGCTGCTTCTGGTCATCGAGCAGTTCCATAAGTTCGTAAAGTTTCAGAAGGTTGGCTTCGGCTCCGGTAGTCAGAGTCTGCGATTCATTCTGGTAGTGTCCCAACAGCAGTTGCAGCACCTCATCGTCATTTAATATGGGTACCACCTGGCTCATGAGCTTGTTCATATCACGGTAGGAGCCCTGCAGCTTAAAGGGTGGCTCAGTTCTGTAATCATCGGCCATGGCTGCTGATGCAATGTATTGTGCATTCACTTTCAGTACCACATCGCGCACATACAGGCATTTGCGCAGCACCTGCACACAATCCTGTATTTCCTGGGATGAAAGGTTCCCTTCCAGGTCGGGCAGGGCGGTATCCTGGTTTTCAACAAACTGTATCAGCTTGTAAAGATTTTCCATGCTGAACCGTGTGAGCGAGTTCAGGAAAGGGTTGGAGGTGATGCCATTTTCGATAAGGCTGAGATTGAACAGATCCGGGCGGTTGTAGGTCATGTCGCCCAGATTGTAAATGTCGGCACGATTGGAAAGCATATCCGGGATCTGGAACTTGTCGCCGCTTTCGGTGTATGGGTTTCCGGCCATCACCACACAAAAGCGTTTGCCACGGAAGTCATAGGTTTTGGCCTGACCGCTATACACCCCATCCATACGTCGTTGAGCGTCGGCCAGGGAGATGAATTTTTGAAGAAACTCTGCATTGCAATGCTGAATGTCGTCGATGTATAGCATTACATTATCGCCCATTTCGAAGGCCAGGTTGAGCTTCTGGAGTTCCTGGCGGGCGGCAGCGTTGCGTGCTTCGGCCGGGTCAACAGAGGTGATCTCATGCCCCAGCGAGGGCGCATTGATTTTCATGAAGATCAGCCCCAGACGATCGGCCACATATTCCATAAGGGTTGTTTTTCCATAGCCGGGGGGAGAGATGAGCAATAGCATACCTGAGCGGTCGGTACGTTTGTCCTGACCATAAGCTCCGATCTGACGGGCAAAGTTGGCCCCGATCAGTGGCAGGTACACCTGATTGATAAGCTTGTTGCGCACAAAGGATGTAAGTACCTGTGTGTTGAGCTCATGCAGACGCATGGCGTTTTTCTTTTCAGTTACCAGTTTGTGCTTCAATTGTTGCAACTGTAAAAAACGCGGCTGTATTTGACTGCAGAAGAGGGTAAGCTTTTCGGTGAAGCGGTGGTAGTCAAACAGGTATTCCTTCTTATCTCCTTCCTGATCGCTGAAAACCGAACGCATATTGCTGATTTTATGTGTACCCGCAAGATGCAGTATATAATGAGTTTCAACAAAGCCAGGCAGCAGGCACGAGGTAACCTCGTCGATCCTGTATTTTTTTGCTGTTTTTCCCGTGATTTCCAAAAATGTTGTTACCCAACGTCGTGTAAGATGCCACAGGGGGGCAGGATGGGGGCGTAGCTCCTTTTGCGCTTCTGCAAAGGTGATATCGGCATTTTTGCTTTTCAGGTGTTTTTTAAAATTGTTGAGCAGTTCGCTGGCCCCCTTATCGAGAACAAAACCACTGGTGGCCTGCTCCCTGGCCAGATAAGCAGCTGCCTTACGGGGGTCGATATGGGTAAACAACTGGTTGTGTTGTGCAAATTGTTCTATGGCCCGGGCGAGGCTTTCCAGCAAGTGCTGATGGCTTTCGCGTTGTTCAAAAACCTCCTGCATGAGGTTGATGAAAACAAACTGTTTCTTGAAATAGTTTCTCTGCTCCTCTTCGGCATAATGCCAGTACAATTTAGCCAGGGCGCGTGTGGAAGCAGGGAAGCGTAACATGCCCAGGTCGCGGTGTTTTTCGGTGAGTTGCTGAAGAATCTGCAATGCATCAGAATCGTGTACCCCCTTAATGAACCCTTCTCCGTAATTTGCAGCCATATATTGCTGAATGGCACCGGCAAGTTCTTGCTGCTCCCAAATCTTAGCCGGATCGAGAGTGAGAAACACTTTCCAGGCAAGATATTCGGCACGGGACACTTCGCGGTTTTCTGAAGGAAGCAGTTGTTCCCATACATCCTGCAGATCCATAATGGAGCTGCTGTCAATGGGTTCATAAAACGATGTACCAGTGAGATGGTAATAGTATTGCTTGTCGCGGATCACCAGGGTAAGGTCAAGGGGCTGGGTGTTTACCGCAAAGCGATGCTGTCCCATTTTGATGATGTTTTCCCCTTCCTCGAAAAGCTCCTTTTTGTCCTTCAGCGCCCTGATGGCTTCCTGCTGCATAACCTGAAGCTGGTTGCGCAAGTCTTCCGATTTAGCGGAGTCTTCCAGCTTTTCAAGTTCATCAGCAGTATCACGCACCTTTTCCACCATCAGATCGGAAGCAAAATGGCCATTGATCTCGGCCTCGGTGGTATAGCTCTGCACCTTCGATGCTATGGCCTTAAGCACCCTTACTGCCGAGTTGTACAGAGCGTTGGTTCGACGGTTGCGTGCCTCGGTAAGGCTCACCTTTTTGGACTCGAAGGCAGAATACACCGCTTCGCGCTTCTCACCGATCTTTTCGGTAAAATCTTCAAAATCCACATACTTCCCTTCAAGCTCCTCCAACTGAATGGACAGCTTGGTAAGGAAATCATCGCATTTAGCCGGATCAGTGGCCAGTTCCATAAAGTTCACCACCGACTGCTCAAAAAGGGTCATCTGGGCCTGGAAATCGGCCCGGGCTTCCTTTTCGCCCAACTGGCGGCGTTTGTTGTTGAGGGCCTGCCGTTGCTGATTGAGACGAGAAAAGATCAGAGAGATGTTTTCTATGATTTTGGTGGAATGGGTAGTGTCTTCCACCTTGAGATTGTTGATGATATCAATGAGCAATTCAAGTTTGTGGGCCAGCTCATCAAATTCCTTTTCCAGGATGCGGGCATCCACTACCCGCTTCAGTTTTTCCACTTCCCCTTCCAGGCGATCCATATTTTCCTGGTACCAGGCAAGGGCATTGTCCTGCAGCAAAAACTGCACGCAGCTATCGGCAATCACTTCAGCGCGTTCAGCAATTTTTTCTTCCATGCTGCTTACCAACTCCATGTTGATATAACGCAGGTTGCGTAACCCTATGATCTCGCCTCTCACTGCCCTCATCTCTGCCAGCAAGGTTACATATTCATCAAGGGTTTCGAAACTGGCACTGCGTGTATCAAACAGGATCTTTTCCACCTTATCTGACACCTTCTGTAAAGCCTCTGTGGTGTTTTTCCTGATCTGAATCACCTTTTCAAACTCATCAATGGCCGAAAGGGCAATCTCCCGGGTTTGTTTCAGGGGTTTCTGCAAGCCGGTTCCCGCTTCGTTTTTCATCCAGAAATAAGCATCGAGAATACTCTGCCCTTTCTTTGCAATATCCTGGTAAAGTCCCTCATAGGTATCTTCCTTGTTCAGCAATACAATGAGTTCCTGTATTTCGGCCATGGCAGCCACAATGGCCTTGTTGCCGATCTTGTAGAGTTCATGGTCGCGATACTGATCGTTGGCAATGAGTTCCTGGGTATAAGGTGTTTGCCACACCTGTATGAGGTGGTGCTTGCCGGGCTCGGTTTCTGCCATGAAATAGCAAAGCTCCCCGTTATCAAAAAGAGTGTACCCGTTGCAGAAAATGGGAGTTTTTACGGTTTGCTCAATTACATTATAAGAGAGGATCACAAAGTCATGATTTTTCTCTTCGTAGAATACAAAGAGGTGATCTTCGCCGTTGGGAGATTGTATTTTTCGCAGAAATTTCACCCCTTCAATATGGCGGTCAAAGATCTTGTACTCGCCCGTTTGAAGATAGTATCCATTGGAGAGCATGATACCCTGATCATCGGGCAGCAGAATGCCTGCATCCCTGAGGGTATCAACCCTTACCACGTTTTTGATTCGGTGGTTGAAGATGAAATAGCGATCGGTTTCGAGGTAAGGTTTTATTTTCAGCAGCACAATATTGCCCAGGTCGCAGAAGTGGACTTCGCCATCATCAAGCGACTGGTCTTTCTGCTCCACATCTTCGCGGTAAATGCCCAACCCATCCTCAGTATTGTCTTCCACCTTAATGGTGAGGTCGCCATGAACGGTTTCCACAAACACTTTATCGGCAATGGATACGTGTGGGTTTTTACCAATCCGCTGCATGTCTCGGGTGGCCTTAGTCCAGCGGAATTCATGCTGACTGGGGAAGGTCACTTCGGCGGCACTGCGCGAATCCACATACACCAGCTTATCAGACTGGATGATCCACTTGAAAGCCTTGATATCAGAAGGGCTTTCCGAAAGCTGGAAGATCATGTAGAGGAAATTCTGCCTTACTACGAAGCGTGAAAACCGCGTATGCCTGAAGAATTTGTAAAGATTCTGAAGTTCGGTGGCAAATTCTTTGTCCATGATAATATCCATGGGGGCGGGGTGAAACTCATTGTCCCTGAAGTGGAACACGCTGAACACATCAGATATTTCCAATACGGTTTTCAGGCCGAGTCTCACATTGTATCCCAAAATGCACACATTGGCCACCGATACCAGGTCGCGTGCCAGGCAATGGTGCTCTGTGTTAACCCTTACATTGGAAAGGAGTTTGAAATCAAGAGCACCGAAAACCTTTTGCCGCTCTTTATTAAGAAGCTGGAGCTGTTCAATCAGGTTGCCACGTTGCTGCTGCAGCCGTTGTTGAATGATTTCGTAGGTACCTTTTTCTATAGTATTCTCCATAGGTCTTACGTGCGGTTAAATAAAATGAAATAATCCGGCGGGAGTGGGCATCAGGCTCCCTCCGGTTTTACGCTTATGTGTTATTTCAACTGAAGAGATTATCCCAGCTTTTTCTTCTCCAGGCCCATATGTTTGGCCATTTTGAGTAGTTCAGCCAGGAACCCCTTGTCTTCATCAGAGGCTTTTACCCTTATGCGGGCAATGAGTGCAGCGATGGAAAGATTTTTCACATCTTCGGTGGTAATGCCGTATTTCTCTGCGACATTCCTGATCCGGGTCATAAGGTTGGCGGGATTTTCATCACCGTTTCCAAGCACTGCTGTTTTGATCTGGTCAATGGTATGTGAATTTTCCACCAGCTTGTCGATACCTTTTCCTGTGGATACCTGCCTGATGAGGTTTTCGAAGAAGGTATTGTCGCCACCTACGATATCGATCTTGGCAGTTTTGAAGGCTTCGGCAAGTACCGTGGCCTGTGCATCGGCAATATCTTTCTGGATAGCGATCTGTGCCAACTCGATCTCCTTTTCTTTGCCCAGTTTAAGCCTGAACTCTTCGTGCTCCTTGCCGGCATCGTTGAGTTGTTTCATGGCGCCGGCTTTTTCATGGATTCCCTTGGCTTCGGCTTTGGCCTTTTCTTCGATGATCTCTGCTTCCATGAGGCCCTCTTTGCGTTTGGCTTCTGAGAGTTTTTCAATTACTGAGGCATTTACAAATCCCTGGCGTTCCTCGGCATCTGCCTTAGCGTGCATCACCTGTGCTTCCGACAGACCAAGAGTTGCTTCTTCCTTGGCTTTGGCATCGGCAATGATCTTACGTGCTTCAGCATCCAGATCAGCGGCTTCCTTGCGGGCATTAGCATCAACCAGTATCTTCTGGGCATCAAACTTGGCAGCTTTCTCCCGGGCCTCGGCGGCTTTCACCTCTTCAATCATATTCCTCTCAGCTTCCTTGGAAGCTTCGATCAGGGTAACTTCTTTTTCACGGTTGGCAAGCTTGAGGGCTTCCACATCCTTGATCTTCTCCTGCTCTTCCACCACAGTTTTCTGCATAGCCACCCTTTCGCGAATGGTATCCTGTATGTTTTTCTTTTCCACCTCAATGGATTTCTCCTTTTCGATCTGTGCCAGGGCAACTACCCTTTCCCTTTCGGTTGCTTCAAGGTCGCGGTCTTTCTTAACTCTTTCCAACTCCACGGCTTCTGCGCGTTGTTTGTTCTTTTCAGCAATGATGATCTGGCGCTGCTTATTCTGTTCCTGGATCTGCAGTTGCTCATCGGTACTGATCTTCACAGTTTCTGCCTTGAGTCTTTCTTCTGCAGCCACCTTATCGATCTCAGCCTGTTCACGCGATTTGATTGTTTCTACCTCGCGGCGCTGCGATTCTTCCTTTTCTTTCTGTTGCTTCTCCAGCTCCAGGATTGCCTCGCGGGCTTCCACATCCTGTTTCTTGATGGTTTTTTCCTCATCGCGCCTGATGAGATTGGCTTTCACATTCTGCACTGCGGTTAGCTCGGTGATCTTTTTGATCCCTTCAGCATCAAGGATGTTATTGGGGTCGAGGTTCTCTATCTTGGTCTGCTCCAGGTAGTCGATAGCGCAGTCGTCGAGCACATAACCATTGAGGTCGGTACCAATGATGTCAATGATCTCGTCTCTGAACTCACGTCGGGCTTCGTAGAGCTCGATAAATTCAAACTTTTTTCCCACACTTTTCAGTGCTTCAGAAAATTTGGCTTCGAAAAGGCTCTCAAGGGTTTCCAGGTCGGAGGCGCGGGCACAGCCAATGGTCTGAGCCACATTGATAATATCCTGTACCGATTTGTTTACCCTTACAAAAAAGGCCACCTTAATATCTGCACGCATATTGTCTTTGCAGATGAGCCCGTCTTTGTTCATCCTGGAGATTTCAAGTTTTTTCACCGAAATATCCATAATCTCTTGCTTGTGAAGGATGGGGATCACCATACCGGCATTAAAAAAGATCTTGACACCTCCCTGACCAGTGCGCACCAATACCCTGCCCTGGCTCACTTTTTTGTACATCGAAATAAGCCACATAAACAACCCGATGAGTACTATCACACCGAGGAAGGCTATTACATAAAAAGATTGCATCATAGTTTTTAGTGTTTTTAGGATTGATATTTTTGAACGAAAAAGAATTTTTTGTCTTGCGATTCTTCGAGGACAATTACCGTATCGTTGTATTGAATGGGTTGTCCGTCAATGGATTTGGCATAAACTTTTATTACATCTTTCACCACCTGAATTTCGATCTGGCCCAGTCTGTTTTCACGCATGGGAGATATTACCCTTCCGGTTTTACCTATAAAGTCGATGGGTTCCTCACCCTTGTGGTTGAACATGGCATAGAGTTTTACAAAAGGACGGGCAATGACCTTTGTGATGAGCATGCTTACTATAAATCCGGGCAGATAAAGAGCAAATCCCAATATATTGTGCGAAATGCCAAATATTGCTGTGAAATTTACATTGATTAGCCACATGGAGAAAACTACCAGAGTGATGATAAAAATGACCGGTAGTTCTCCAACATGGAAAAACCGGAGCATAGCGCTCCAGAAACTTCCATCGTCAATGCTTCCTGTTTCAGGCTTACTCAGATCACCACTTGCATCAACATCCATATCTACGTCTGCTTCGGCCAGGTCGAAATCAAAACCGGTGAATATCACTATGAGCCAGTAAAGCATCACAATGATAAGAAGCAAGGTAAGGATGAAGTTTGCCGGGGCAAATGCGATTTGCAATAGTTCTTCCATATGCTAAGGAATAAAAAAGATTGCGGAAAAGGACCCGACCCGGCCAGAGGCCGGGATCCGGGCTATATTGCTATTTATCAGCCGGGGTATTATCCATGCCCATCTGCCTTTTGAGTTCTTTGAGCTCATCGTCAAGTGACAGGTCCTGGACCCTTTTGTCCATGCGTTGCTGGTCGGTTTCTCTGGTCTGTGCAAGGTCACCGTATGCTTCTGCCAAAGCTTCGTGCTGCATTACTTTTTCGCGCATGCGTTCCAGCATTGATACCACACCTGCACTATCCATACTGGTCATCTGCTTGTTGATCTTCAGGGTTGCATCACCCACTTTAACACGGGCTTTTAGTGTGCGCAGTTCGTTTTCCCACTGCTTGATTTCGGTTTTGATACGGTTCACATTCTGTTCAAGTGTGGCTACCTGGTTTTCAAGGCTGGTAACATCTTGTTTGATGAAATTTACTTCCTTGCTGATCTCTGCCTTGCGTTTCAGGTTGCTTTTCACAAGTTCGTCGGCTTCCTGCGGTTCAACTTCGCCTTGCTGGGCTTTTTTCAATAACAGCATGGACTTGTTGTGAAGGTCTTGTTCAATTTCCTGCTGGGTTTTCAGCTCTTTGTTGCGGCGAATGAGCATGGCCTTTACCTCGGCCAGTGAACGCATGGCCATATCGCGGTTCTCGTTCATGTCGCGCAATCCCTGTTCAATCATCTTGATGGGATCTTCCAGCTTATCTATGGCAGCATGACTTTCCGCCTGCCCTATTTTGAATAATCGGTGAAGTATTTTCATGAGTATGTATCTTTAGGTTTCTTACTTGGAATAGGATAAAATTTCATTGGAATACTCTGAAAGCAGCAACCCGAGGGAGTTGATGGTGCTTTCAAGTTCTTTAAGATCCAGGGTTTCAACCTGCAGGGTATTACGAAAAATGAGTTTTTCTCCTTTTTCGTCCAGTACAAAGGCACCATGAACAATGTCACGGTTCTTGATGAGCAGTTTCCTGAAAATTTCGCCGTCGTCGCGCACGTCTATCAGGTATTGTTCAATGATCACCATGGGTGGAGCTACTCCGATTACCATGTTTTTCACCCCCATTTCCTCATCCTCTATCACCAGCAGATGATCTGTGGGATTTTCATACAGGATGGGAAAGCCCAGTTCCAGTACAAAGTTTTTCACTTTATTAAAATACGTGTCCATACATGAGGTTTTGTAGTGTTTTTTATTGAATTGATCTTCGAATTAAAATTAATGGCACAAGTATAAGCAAAATCTTTTAATTTGCAAATATTTTCAGCAAATTTTTTGCTAATTTAATTTGCAAAGCTTAAATTTGTGAAAAATTCAAGAGAACATGTCAACATTTGGAAAGAATATCAGGAAGATACGAAGTGTGCGAGGCCTTACTCAGACGCAGATGGCCGAAATGCTGAATGTAAACAGGGGAATGATCAGTTCTTATGAAGAGGGCAGGGCAGAACCAAGAATTGAAACCATTTTGAAAACCGCCGAAGTTTTTCAGTTATCAACGGATTTGCTGCTCAAAAACAGCGTTACAGTAAATCAGCTTAGTGGCTTTACCATCCCTCAGCTTATGAAACCCGGCCACTCAAAACCTACAACAGGGCAGGAAAAACCCCAGATCTTCAGCTTCTTACCGGCTACAACACAAGCAATATCTGCTGCTGATCTGGCACCCAACCCATTCCTGAAAAAGAATGATATAGCCCTTGCCATACCTGCTCCGGCATCCATAGGAAAACTTATGATACTAAAAACCAAAAATGAGATTCTTATGGGAAAGGTAAATGCCATGGATGCAAATAAGATTGGCATTGACAATGCCGAAAAAACTGTCGAATGTAAGGAAACTCTGGAAGTACTTGGCATATACTCCCCTGTTCAAAACCTTACTCCCCTGGAAGAGAGGATAATGCACCTGGAAGCACGTTTAAAAAACCTTGAAGAAAAAGTAGGCTTTGTTCAGAAATCTGAATAAAGCCCCAAATGACATAACCATTTGAATACTGGCACTACCCAACCTAATACCAGTTGTTTCTGTGGTTACTACCTCACCCACACCGTCTTTACATTCAAAAACTCCCTGATTCCCAGATAGGATAGCTCGCGGCCGTAACCACTTTCATTGATACCCCCAAAGGGCAGGCGCGGGTCTGATTTTACAAAATCGTTGACAAAACAGCAGCCGGCGTTTAGCTTTTCCTCTGCAATTTTTTGTCCGCGGGTTTTATTGCGGGTAAAGACCGCGGCCCCGAGTCCAAACACACTATCGTTGGCAATACGAATGGCATTGGCTTCGTCCTTTGCTCTGATGAGCGCCGCTACGGGGCCAAACATTTCCTCTTCATAAGCCGGCATACCGGGCTGCACATCCACAAGCACAGTGGGTGGATACCAGGCTCCCTTCTGATCGGGAATATATCCACCCAGAAGACATCTGGCGCCCTTTTCAATGCTTTTCAATACCTGATCGTGGAGCTCATCGCGCAGATTTTCCCGGGCCTGGGGTCCCAGAACGGTATCGTCGGCAAAGGGATCACCCATCTTCTTTGTTTTCATCTTTTCCACAAAAAGCTTTTCAAACCTTTCGTACACATCTTGCACGATAATGAAGCGTTTGGCAGCAATACAGCTTTGTCCGCCATTGATCAGGCGGCTGGTAACGCAGGTTTCGACGGCATATTCAATATCTGCATCTTCAAGAACAAGATAAGGATCGCTTCCTCCAAGTTCAAGCACGGTTTTTTTGATCATTTCGCCGGCTTTTTTTGCCACGGCGCTGCCGGCTCCCACGCTGCCGGTAAGGGTAACTGCCTTTACCAGGGGGTTTTCAATAACACCGGTAACCTCGCTGCCCGGAATGCGCAGGGTACGGAACAGATTTTCCGGGAAACCTGCTTTCAGAAAAACTTCTTCTATGGCCATGGCACAACCCATAACATTGGAAGCATGCTTTAAAAGTGCGGCATTCCCGCCCATAAGCGCAGGAGCCGCAAAGCGGAATACCTGCCAGAAAGGGAAATTCCAGGGCATTACTGCCAGCACCACACCCAACGGGTTATAAGCAATATAGCTGGCATGGGCATCGGTTTCAATTTCTTCATTGGAAAGGAAAGCTTTGGCATGTTCTGCATAAAAATTACAGCAAGCTGCACACTTTTCAACTTCTGCCACAGCCTGTTTCATGGTTTTGCCCATTTCGAGCACCATCAGGCGGCCATACTTTTCCTTTTCTGCCAGCAAAACATCGGCAGCTTTTTGCATCAGCGCGGCGCGTTCGGTAAATGGTATTTCTTTCCATTTCAGCCAGGCTTTATGGGTTTGATCGATAATGGTTTTTACCTCATCTCTGTCATGCTGGCTATAAGTAGAGATGATCTCTCCGTTGGTGGGATTTATTGATTTAAACATACT
>RECE01000007.1 GCA_007694165.1 Bacteroidota bacterium | reverse complement strand
ACATTACTGACATCCCAATTATTGAGCGGACGATTAAAATTATGAGTACCTGCAAACATACCATGCATGTTTGTCACATTGCTGACATTCCAATCATTTAATGGCTGGTTAAAACCCTCTGCGCTGGCAAACATATAGCTCATGTCTTGTACATTGCCAACATCCCAGTTGTTTAATGGCCGGTTAAATGAATTGGCACCCGAAAACATCCACGCCATATTCGTTACGCTGCTGACATCCCAGTTATTTAAAGGCTGGTTGAAACCTGCTTCACCACCAATCATCCCCTCCATATTCGTCACATTGCTCACATCCCAGCTACTGATGTCTCCATTAAAAGATTCATTCCAGTTAAAGAGGTGGCTCATATCCGCTATCCCACTGGTACATGTGGTGCTGGCATTTTGCGGGGTTATCTGGTCGCGGGTTCTTTTGGTGTAGGTGATGCCATTCACCACACCGGTTTCGCCAATTTCGGCGTCCGGGCACATGCAGGTTACGCCGTTTTCGTGCAGGTAAAAGTTCTGTGAAAATAATTCGCCTGTGGTGAAAGCGAAAATCGTTGCTAATAACAATACGTAGTGTTTTTTCATTTTTTAAAGATTAAATTTCCCCCCTACTCTTTATAGTGGTTTTTCGGGTTTCACCTGGTAACTATAACTTCTCTTTTGGGGAATTGATGCATTTTATCCCCATTTTGTTATTCTATGCGTTTCATCAGCTTTATTCTATTTTGCGTTTATCAGCTTTTGAAGCGACGAATCGGTCATCAATTCCACACATCAAACTTACACATTTGATAATCATACCAATTAAGTGTTTTACCGAAAAATACCGATTGTTTTCTGCGTGAAGATATTTGCAAATAGCCAGTAAATAGGTTGCTCCTGTCAATTGACCATGAAATTTAAATGCGCTTAGGCACCTATTCCTGCCCAAAAAGCGCTTCGGGCAGAAATACTGCAGCGAAAGCTGCCGGGTGATCAGGGCCCTTGACACGCTTTTGGCAAAATCTGCAAGGAAAGTTTAAGCAAATTGTTCCAGGCCAACAAGACCCCACAGGATATTAACCAGTTTCTACAACAAGTGACACCCAAAATCAAAGAACTACCGCAGGAATTGCAGGTGATGGTGTTGAATGCTTCGAGGGAGTTCGGGGATGCCCGTTTTCTGCTTTTCACCCCAGAGAAAACTCCTTCGGGTCTATTACGGGTAAAACGGCATTGTGCAGGTAAAGTACCCCTGAAAAATGAGAACATTACCCCCTGATGGTGGATATGGAAATGGAAATGAGTGTTAAAATAAAGGATTCGGGAAGGTTATGCTACCTGCAAAATGTACAACTGCGGTCATTAGCTGTCCGCAAGCGTACAGAAGACGGCTGGCCAGGCATATAAAAAACCCGGCAAACATCTATATGCCAGACCACTACAGCAAATTGCATGGTGTTTGATATTTTTTTTTGTATAAATAACATTTGGTTTTAATCGTTTTATAGAACATGTTTTCCACCTACCTTGTTACTGCATTTCGAAACCTTCTTAAAGGCAAGCTGTATTCAGCGATCAACATATTGGGTCTCTCCATGGGGCTTGCCGTCGTCATCATGATCCTGCTGTATGTGCGGCATGAACTTACGGCTGACAGGCACCACGAACACTACGATGAACTATATCGTGTCGGGATTGAGATCGGCATTGGCGGCCCTCCGGTGAAAGCGGCTGTCAGTTCTTATCCTGTCGGCCCTGCCCTGCAAGAACATTTCCCGGGGGTCACCGACTTCGTGCGGTTTGGTTCGCTTGATATGATGCTAAGTGATGCTTTGGTGGAATACAACGACAATGCCCTTTACGAAAGAGGTATCCTGCTGGTGGATTCCAACTTTTTTGATTTGTTCACCCATCCGGTGGTTTATGGTGATCCCGAAGCAGCGCTAAGGCATAACGATGTGGCTGTCCTTACCCGGAGTTCAGCCGAACGCATTTTCGGGCCGGGCAATCCGGTAGGAAAACAATTCATCCTGGCTCAGGAGTTCAATATTGAGGTAGGTGCAGTGATTGAAGATATTCCCCAGAATTCCCATCTGAAGTTCCGCATATTGTTGTACTGGAATTCGCTGAATCAGTTAACAGCAAGGTCTATGTCTTCCAACTCCTTTTTCGACAACAATGTCTATACCTATCTGCGCTCCGACAGTGACCTCAATACTCCGGAGATGCAGCAAAAGCTTGATGCTTTTATCGAAGAACGTGTGCTGGCCGGTGAACCCATCGAGAATATGGAGCTGGTATACAGATTGAATTTGAACCCCTTGAGCGACCTTTACTTCCTGAAGGGCGAATTATATGAACCGGCAAATCCCGAGAGTATCCCCGCCAAGGGAAACCGGATGTTTGTCTTTGTGTTTATTACCGTTGCTGTTTTTCTGTCAGTTATTGCCTCCATCAACTATATGAACATGGCGGTGGCCCGCTCAGGCCGCCGGTCGAAAGAGGTGGGCGTGCGCAAGGTGCTGGGGGCCGACAGAGGCAGTCTGATCTGGCAGTTTTTGTCAGAGTCCATGCTCACCGTGGTGATTGCCCTGTTGATCGCTTTGCTTTGGGTGGAGCTTCTGCTGCCGGTGGTCAATCACCTGCTGATGAAAGACCTGGCTTTTACAGCCCTGCTTTTTGATTGGAGAATGATGGGAGCAGTTCTTTTGCTTACATTGATAACGGGATTGTTTTCGGGGAGTTACCCGGCCTTTTACCTTTCCCATTTCCGTCCTTCCGATGTACTGAAATCACAGGCGGCACTGTCTGACCGAAACCTGCTGATACGCAAAGTGCTGGTGGGCCTGCAGTTTACCATTTCGG
>RECE01000121.1 GCA_007694165.1 Bacteroidota bacterium | reverse complement strand
AACTGTTCATAACTTCTCAAAACTAAATTTTAAACTATAGTTTGATAACAGTAATTTTGTGTTCCGGTTAAAAAAAGGATTACTTACCGGAGAGCACCTGCTCTCCACAATACTCAAATCATGACCGGAAACCCCTCTGCTGCCCCTGCAGCCCAACCCACCCTGAACTTTGATACCCGTTTACTTTTTCCTGATGGCACTGCACACGAAGGTTATTCCTTTGGATTTCGCAAAGCCATTGCAGGAGAAGTAGTTTTTAATACTGCTATGTCGGGTTATCCCGAAAGCCTTACCGATCCTTCTTACCAGGGCCAGATCCTGGTGTTGACTTATCCGCTCATTGGAAATTACGGTGTACCTCCCATGGTAAAGGAGCACGAACTATTGAAATACTATGAGTCGGAAAACATACATATTGCCGGGCTGATCATTTCAGAGTATTCGTTCGAATCCAGTCATTGGAATGCGTGGAACACCCTTTCCAGCTGGCTCATCGATCAGCAGATACCTGCCATTGGAGGGGTTGACACCCGGGCCATCACCAAGGTTTTGCGCGAGAACGGGAGCATGCCGGGGAAAATCGTGTTTCCCGGTCAGGATGTTGATTTTGCAGACCCCAATGAGGATAATCTTGTGGCACAGGTTAGCACTAAGGAGGTATTAACCTACGGCAGCGGAAAGCACAAAATTGTGCTTGTTGACTGTGGTGTAAAGCACAATATCATTCGCAAGTTGCTGGAACGGGATACTACGGTTGTAAGGGTGCCCTGGGATTATGATTTTACTAAGCTTGACTACGATGGTCTTTTTATTTCCAACGGCCCGGGCGATCCCAAACAATGCACCCCTACCATTGCCAATATTGCAAAAGCCCTGAAAATGGAGAAACCCATTTTTGGCATCTGCTTAGGCAATCAGCTCATGGCGCTTGCTGCAGGTGGTGACACCTTTAAACTCAAATACGGGCATCGCAGCCACAACCAACCCGTAATTCTCAAGGGCACTCCCCGCTGTTTTATCACTTCACAAAATCATGGCTTTGCCACCCTTGCAGACTCACTCAGCGGCGAATGGGAAGAATTGTTTGTAAACATCAACGACAACACCAACGAGGGAATAAAACACAAAACCAAACCCTTTTTCTCCACCCAGTTTCACCCGGAAGCCTCCAGTGGCCCCACCGACACCGATTTTCTTTTTGATGACTTCATTGAGATGATTGAAAAGACGGGAGACGGAAGACCGAACCCATTAACCCATTAACTCGTTAACCCAATAACTAACTAACCCAATCCCGCATCCTTACAGTCGCGGGATCTGCGTTTCGCTCCGATAACTTTATAACCTAATAAACCCTATACACAAAGCCATCAAAATGAAAATCAAAAAAGTTCTCGTAATAGGCTCAGGCGCACTGAAAATCGGTGAGGCCGGTGAATTTGACTACAGTGGTTCCCAGGCTTTGAAAGCCCTTAAAGAAGAAGGAATCCAAACCGTTTTGATCAACCCCAATATAGCAACGGTGCAAACTTCCGAAGGTATTGCGGATAAGATATACTTCCTGCCCGTCACTCCGTTTTTCGTGGAAAAAGTAATTAAGAAGGAAAAGCCACAGGGGATTTTGCTGGCCTTTGGCGGGCAAACAGCTCTGAACTGCGGGGTAGCCCTGCATCAAACCGGTGTGCTTGAAAAATACAAAGTGCAGGTGTTGGGAACTCCCGTAGAAGCCATCATGAATACGGAGGATCGGGAGTTGTTTGTGAAGAAGCTGGATGAAATTGGGGTCCTTTCCATAAAAAGCGAGGCTACCACTTCCGTGGAGCAGGCCGTGAAAGCTGCCAAAAGACTGGGTTATCCGGTAATTCTCAGGGCTGGCTATACCCTGGGTGGGCAGGGCAGCGGTTTTTGCAACAATGATGAGGAGCTCAGAAAGCTGGCCCGCAATGCCCTGAACCATGCATCACAAATCCTGGTCGAAAAATCGCTCAAAGGCTGGAAAGAGGTGGAATACGAAGTGGTGCGTGATCGCTACGACAACTGTATCACCGTTTGCAACATGGAGAATTTTGACCCATTGGGCATTCATACCGGCGAGAGTATTGTTATCGCTCCTTCACAGACCCTTACCAACAGTGAGTATCATAAACTTCGCGAAATCGCCATTAAAATAGTCCGTCATATCGGCATCGTAGGAGAATGCAATGTGCAATACGCTCTCGATCCTTACTCTGAAGATTATCGTGTGATAGAGGTAAATGCCCGCCTTTCGCGCTCCAGCGCACTGGCATCCAAAGCCACCGGGTATCCGCTGGCCTTTGTGGCTGCAAAACTGGGGCTGGGTTACGGACTTCATGAATTGAAAAATGCAGTGACCAAAACCACCCCTGCTTTTTTTGAGCCTGCCCTGGATTATGTAGTGTGCAAAATACCCCGCTGGGACCTTGGGAAATTCAAGGGCGTTTCCAAACAAATTGGCAGCAGCATGAAAAGTGTGGGGGAAGTAATGGCCATCGGAAGAAACTTTGAAGAAGCGATGCAAAAAGGGCTTCGCATGATAGGGCAGGGGATGCATGGTTTTGTGGAAAACAAAGAGCTGGAAATCTCCGACAGGGAGGAAATCGCCAGAGAACTGAGTAATCCTACCGATACACGCATCTTTGTCATCGCCATGGCGTTGCAGCACAATTTTACCATCGATGAAATCCATGAGCTGACAAAAATTGACCGGTGGTTTTTGTACAAACTTAAAAACATCACCGATTTGAAATCACAGCTGGCGCCCTATGCCCGCATTGAAGACCTGCCCCCGCAATTGCTCAGAAAGACCAAGGAAAATGGGTTTTCCGATTTTCAGATTGCCAAAAACCTGGTAAA
>RECE01000201.1 GCA_007694165.1 Bacteroidota bacterium | reverse complement strand
AAAAGCGGAGCAGGAGAAACAAAGAGCAGAAAAGGAGAAACAAAGAGCAGAAAAGGAGAAACAAAGAGCGGAAAAAGAGAAACACAATGCAGAACAGGAGAGAAAAACCAAAAGAATCGTGCAGAAAAAATTTGCTGAAGCACTCTCAAAGCAAGGACTCTCTGTAGAGCAAATTGCAGCCGAGCTGGAAGTAAAAACACAGGAGGTAAAGGAAATGCTTAAACGCTAAAACGCATTCATACAGTTAATAAAGCCCCTGCAATCATTTCTGTTGCAGGGGCTTTATTGTCATAATCCAGAAAAAGATTATTTCTGAAAGTGGGGCAAATAATTTTCAAGTCCGTATGTTTTGCACATACCGGCAAACTCTTCAAACAATGCATCATTGAAAGGCACGCCCTTATCCTTTCTGTACATCCAGGTATCATGTTCCTTTTCACCGGCAGTATATATCCTCTGCTCGCCTGGCATCTTTTGGGATGCACGTAGTTCTCTGAGGATATTACCTGTGGTCTTTTTAAAATCGGCCGGCTCAGTAAAAGCATTGATATCCATGGCAATAAAAAAGTGGCCCAAGGGATAAGGAACTTTTTTTCCATCCTTTATACCCATCAACATTTTCAAATAGGCTCCCTGCTGCAAAGCAGAAGAAAGGATTTCAACCACCGTGGCATAACCATACCCCTTGTATCCGCCGGTTTCCTCTCCTACTCCTCCCAGGGGCGTAAAGGCTGCACGGCCGGCATTCAGGTCTTCCAGAACCTCTACAGAGTTGGTTTTGGATTCGCCTTTTTTATCTATCACCCAACCTTTGGGCATCTCCTTACCTTGTCGTGCATATACTTCTACCTTTCCCCGCTGCGTTATGGATGTAGCACAGTCAAGCAAGAACGGGAAATCCTCGTCGCTGGGCATTCCAAAGGTCATGGGATTGGTACCCAGCATGTTTTCTACACCAAAAGTAGGTGCTATAGAAGGCCTGGCATTGGTTCCGGTTACCCCAATCATATCCTGTTCGGTGGCCATCAGAGGATAGTATCCTGCAAAACCATAATGGGTGGAATTTCTTACGGCAACCATTCCCATGCCGTATTTTTTGGCTTTGTCAATGGCCATTTGCATCGACTTGTAAGAAATTACATGTCCCATTCCATTATGCCCGTCAATCACCGCGGTGGTAGGTGATTCCTTTACAACCTCCAGGTTGGTTACCGGATTTAAAATACCATCATTGATACGATCAAGGTAAATGGGCTTGAGTCTGTTTACGCCATGAGAGTCAAAACCGAGCTTGTCAGCCTTAACCAACACATCCGCAACAATTTTTGCATCAGCCTCAGGTATCCCGGCTTTCACCATTACCTCAATCATGAATTTCTCAATCACATCAAATGGAATAAATCTTTCTTCTTTTGTCATAATCTGTTTGTTTTTAGATTTTGGATTCTGTTTTGTAAAAATAAGGTTTTGTATTGTTAAAAAAAACATACCCGGTGCAAAAAAACCAATTTCTACGTTAAAATAAACAATAAATTTGTCAGGATAAAAAGTGAATTTGATAAATTTGTAACAGAGAATCAGTGGTGTCCGGTAAAAATTAAGTTATTTCATCAATTCATTTTTACCGGACACTATTGACAGAGAATCTAAAAATATAGTAAACCAAAATATTACAAACACATATTGTTCGATGTGAAATGGACTATAAGTTTGATTTTCTTCAAAACACCAGCAAAAAATCAAGGTTTCAGATAATTCTGGGCCTGTTGCTGACTGTGGCAAGTTTGTATATTCTGATTTTTGAATTATCCAGTTCCACTCTGGGATTAAGCTTGTTTTACATTTTCTGGGGATTGGGTATTTTCTTCAACGGTTTAGGTTTTCCACCCGAAAGGTTGATTGGAAAAAAGTTCATCCTAATCAATGAAGAAAAATTTCATTTTAAGTTTTCCTTGCTAAAAAAAGGCCTGATTATCAATACCGGGGATATCAGTTCAGTTGAACTTTGGCCCGGAGCAATTATTCTAAATGGTCGCAACGAAAAAAAAGAGAAAATAGATTTGCGGGAACTGGACCCTCAAACCCGTCATGATACACTGATGGCCATTGCCTCTGTTGCCAAAAACAGTCAGATCAGCTATAAGAAACATGGTTACCTCGAGTATTATAAATGAACACTATCTTATCATATATTGTTAAGTGTATGCAGTTTTATTTTAATTGCATTATTTAAAATTCAAAATCAGTTAAACTATGATATTTACCATGTATTTGCCCCATTAAGAGGAGCTTATTTCATGGCATACTCATCTAAATAAAATGTATTATGGCCAGATCAAAAGAATTACTCGGACTCATCGCAGGATTTGCTGCAGGAACCCTTTTGGGAGCATTGTTTGTTGCTACCGACCGTTCAAAATCGGATAAAAAAAAGAAAAAAGAAAAAGAGAAGGAAGCAAAAATTATCATTGAAAAATAGCTTGCCTTTGAATGATCTGCTTCTTCACTTTCAAATATTTCCCCATCCTTTTTGAGATGCTCTTTTGCTAAATATTTAGAGCAACGCAACAGGCATGTCTTATAGGTTGCTGTCTTTTGCAAAAACCAGAAAATGGAAAACAATTAATATGGTTTCTTTTTTTGGTATTTTTCAGTTAATCTTCGCGAACAAGTGTATTTTTATTTATTAATCACTTCACCATGGAAAGCACAGAATTAGCAGGCGTGAAGCTATACGAATTTTCCAACCTTAAGAATTTTGGAGGAATAAAACATTTTATTACCAGCCGTAAAGGAGGTTTTAGCAAAGGACCATTCGCAACCATGAACACCGGTTTCCATGTGGGAGACAATGACTGGGATGTTTTGCAAAACAGAAAGAAACTGGCATCCATGGTAAATGTAAATATTAACCAGTTTACTTTTTCTGCCCAGACCCACAGCAGCAATATTGCCATTGTTGACAAATCCGGAAAAGGAAAAGGGAGTACAGAAAGTGAAACAGCCATTCTTAATACAGATGCTCTCATTTGCCGGACACCCGAAATCTTTATCTGTGTGCAGACAGCGGATTGTGTACCCCTGATTCTTTTTGATCCTGTTAACCGGGCAATTGCGGCTATTCACGCAGGATGGCGGGGTACACTGAAAAAGATTACAGAGGCAACCGTTTTGAAGATGATGCATACCTTTGAAACCCATCCCGCTGATTTAATTGCAGGGATAGGGCCATCCAATGGTCCATGCTGCTATGAAGTAGGTGAAGATGTATTTTCAGAAGTTAAAAGATCCATGGTCAACCCAAAGGATGTAATAAAGCCTGCAAGCAAAACAGGCAAATACATGTTTGACCAGTGGCGGGCCAATTATATTCAATTAACAGACCTTGGAGTAAAACCTGAGAACATTGAAACAGCCGCAATCTGCAGCCAGTGCCAGTCAGACTTATTCTTTTCCTCACGAAAAGACAATGGATTTACAGGCAGAACTACCTCAGGTATAATGATAACCAAACCTACGGCTGTTTGATTCTTTTCTTGTTCGCTGCAAAATTATATGCCTATCCGGAAGCACTTCTTTGTTTTCTTTTGGTTAAGAGAGAACAATAATTCCTATTTTTGCCAAAAGACCCGATATGCCTTTTACAATCAAATCAGAATTTCGTCCCACCGGCGATCAACCTGAAGCCATCAGACAGCTTGTTGAGGGCCTTGAGGCAGGCATCCCTTTCCAGACTTTACTGGGAGTGACAGGCTCTGGAAAAACTTTTACCATTGCCAATGTAGTTGAAAAAATTCAAAGACCCACCATCATCCTCAGCCATAATAAAACCCTGGCAGCTCAGTTGTATGGTGAGTTCAAACAATTCTTTCCAGATAACGCAGTGGAGTACTTTGTATCCTATTATGATTATTACCAGCCGGAAGCGTTTATCCCGACCACCAATACCTATATTGAAAAAGACCTTTCCATTAATGATGAAATTGAAAAACTACGTCTGAGTGCGTCAAGTGCATTGCTATCGGGTCGCAGAGATGTGCTGGTGGTAAGTTCTGTATCATGCATTTATGGTATTGGCAATCCTGATGATTTTAATGAAAACATCATAAGGATCAACCGGGGAGATATCATCAGCCGGAACAAATTGCTGCATCAATTGGTGGGAAGCTTATACAGTCGCACCCAGGTAGACTTTACGCGGGGAACTTTCAGGGTAAAGGGTGACACGGTAGATGTTTTTCCTGCATATGCAGACCATGCTTTTCGCATCATTTTCTGGGATGATGAAATTGAAACCCTGGAAAGCTTTGACCCCATTACCGGACATAAACTGGATAGTTTTGACCAGATTGCCATCTACCCTGCCAATATTTTTGTTACCTCCAAAGACAGAATGTCTGGTGCCATCAGGCAAATACAAGACGATATGGTGAAACAGGTAGAGTATTTCAATGACATAGGAAGACCCCTGGAAGCCAAACGACTCGAAGACAGGGTGAATTATGATCTGGAAATGATAAGGGAACTGGGGTATTGCTCGGGAATTGAAAACTACTCCCGCTACTTTGACGGACGCCAGGTGGGTTCCCGACCCTTTTGTCTGCTGGATTTTTTTCCGGATGACTACCTTATGGTCATTGATGAAAGCCATGTAACGATTCCTCAGGTCCATGCCATGTACGGGGGCGACAGATCGCGCAAGCAAACCCTTGTTGAATACGGATTCCGGCTGCCGGCCGCCATGGATAACAGGCCCTTGAAATTTGAAGAGTTTGAAAACATTGTAAACCAGGTGATTTTCGTCAGTGCTACACCCGCCGATTACGAACTCAACAAATCAGAAGGAGTTGTGGTAGAGCAACTTATAAGACCCACAGGATTGCTTGAGCCTGTTATAGAGATAAAGCCCAGCCTCAATCAGATAGACGATTTACTGCACCAGGTAAACTTACGAACTGAGAAAGGAGAAAGAACCCTTGTTACAACCCTTACCAAAAGAATGGCCGAAGAGTTAAACAAATACCTGGGCAATGCGGGCATGAAATCAAGATACATTCATTCTGACGTGGATACGGTGGAACGCGTGGAAATACTCCGAGACTTGCGTCTGGGCGTTATTGATGTGCTGATAGGGGTTAACCTTCTGCGAGAAGGTCTTGACCTGCCCGAAGTGTCTTTGGTGGCCATCCTGGATGCTGATAAGGAAGGATTCCTGCGCTCTGAAAGGTCTCTTACCCAGACTGCCGGAAGAGCAGCCCGAAACATCAACAGTAAAGTTATCATGTATGCCGATAAAATAACAAACTCTATGCAAAGAACCATTGACGAAACCGACCGAAAACGTGAGAAGCAACTTAAATACAATGAATTAAATAATATTACCCCGGAGCAAATCAAGAAGTCTGTTGAGGCCATTCACGGTCAAACATCTGTGGCTGACACCAGGGCCAAAGTATCCCAGGCGTATATTGAAAAAGAAGAAGTGGACATAGCCGCCGATCCGGTAATTCAATATATGAATAAAGAACAATTGCAAAAGGCAATGAACAATACCCGCAGACAAATGGAAAAAGCAGCAAAATCGCTTGATTTTGTTGAAGCGGCAAAATTAAGAGACGAGATGTTTGCTCTTGAAAAAGTGTTCAAGGGGAAATTTATGTAAAAGTCCTGCATTGAATGTTTCACTGTAAGACTACCATTTTTTAATCAGGCTGATGGCACCAATGCATCGTGAAATTTTACTGAATTTGTAAAAAAATAAATGTAAATGCATATTATACAGTTCATTTTTTAATCCTCAATCCAAAATGGAAATAACAAAACTACTTTTAAAGCACAACGAGCAACCTGCACCTATATTCAAACCGGAATTAAACCGGGACAATACCCTGTTTTTAGACTTCAGCACCAATAATGCTGAATTGAAGGAAGTTGACTTTGCAGATGTAAAAGCACTTAACAAATTCATTTTCAGCAAAATCAGGAATGCTGACAAAACCTATGGATACGGGGGCTACATGGAAGACAGGGAAGTTTACAGACGTAGTTCTGTTTTTTATATATCTGCCCGGGAAAGTCGGAGTATTCACCTGGGTATTGATGTGTGGACCCAGGCTGAAAAACCGCTTCACTGCCCATTGGATGGCAAAGTACATAGTTTTAAAAACAATATCAGACATGGGGATTATGGACCTACCATCGTAATTGAACACATGCTTGGCAATCAAAAATTTTATACCCTTTACGGCCACCTAAGCAAAGAATCACTTTATGGATTGTATGCCGGTAAGGCAATTTCAAAAGGAGACTTATTGGCCTATGTTGGCGATAGCTCAGTTAACGGAGACTGGCCCCCGCATCTGCATTTTCAGGTAATAACAGACATGAAAGATAAGAACGGAGACTATCCGGGGGTATGCAGCAGAGCAGAGATTGAACAATACAGGGAGCTTTGTCCTGATCCTATTGCTTTTTTCTCGTTCGATTAGACAACAGGCCCGTTTTTTGTTGTGTAAACTCAAATAAAATAATAGTTTTGCACATAATTTTCCAGTTACAATAAAAGAAAAGAAAAGTGGATATATTCGATAAAACTACACAAAACATGGGGCCATTGGGTCAGTATGCTGATCGTATTCATGGCTATTTTGCTTTCCCTAAGCTTGAGGGAGATATTTCCAACCGCATGAAATTTCGTGGCAAAGAAAAGCTGGTATGGAGCCTTAACAATTACCTGGGACTTGCCAACCATCCCGACATCCGCAAAGTGGATGCCGATGCCGCCAGGGATTATGGACTTGCTCTTCCTATGGGAGCGCGCATGATGTCGGGTCAATCTGACCTGCACGAACAGCTGGAAAATGAACTGGCTGCTTTTGTAGGGAAAGAATCGGCCTACCTGCTCAATTTTGGTTACCAGGGAATGGTTTCCATCATTGATGCCATGGTAAACAGAAAAGATGTTATCGTTTATGATTCTGAGTCACACGCCTGCATTGTTGATGGCGTAAGACTTCACCTGGGCAAACGCTTTGTTTTTCCGCACAACAATATCGAAAACCTGAAAAAGCAGCTTGAACGAGCTACACGGGTAACCCAGGAAACCGGTGGAGGTATACTGGTAATCACTGAAGGAGTATTTGGTATGTCAGGCGACCTGGGTAAACTGGACGAAATTATCGCTTTGAAAAAGCAATACAATTTCCGTCTTTTTGTGGATGATGCGCATGGTTTTGGCACCATGGGTCCCACAGGAGCAGGAGTAGGCGAACACCTGGGTGTGAATGACGGAATCGATATATATTTTGGCACTTTTGCCAAAGCAATGGCATCAATAGGGGCTTTTGTAGCATCTACCAAAGAAGTCATATACTATCTTATGTACAACATGCGCAGTCAGATTTTTGCCAAATCATTGCCCATGCCGCTGGTGGTAGGAGCACTTAAGAGACTTGACATGGTGCGTAAGCATCCCGAACTGCGTGAAGACCTCTGGAAAATCACCAATGCACTGCAAAAAGGGCTGCGAGAGCGGGGTTTTAACTTAGGAAACACCGAATCTCCTGTTACACCGGTATTTCTATCCGGAGAGACAAGTGAAGGCACTAACCTGGCTTTTGACCTCAGAGAAAACTACAATATATTTTGTTCTGTGGTGGGTTACCCGGTGGTGCCCAAAGGGATAATAATCATAAGAATTATTCCTACTGCAGTTCACACACTGGATGATGTGGAATATACTCTGGAAGCCTTTACTGCTATAAAGAAAAACCTTAGCGAGGGCAAATACTCCTCAGGCGAGATAGTGGATATCAAAGAAACCAAAGAAGTTTAGATCTGATAATTTATTTCTGTACGCAGATATTGTTTTGTGTGCAGGCTGAAAAAAGGCTGTTTCAGAAAATCTCCGTTGCTGCAAGGCGATAAGAAGATTTCGGAAACAGCCTTTATTTTATCAGGATATAGGCCCTCCCTTTGATATACTCTTACTAACTCCCCACTTCAACTCTCTGGTCTATACTCTTTATTCTCTCTCTTGTCGCTCACATCATTAACCATTGACCATTCAAACACACTACTCTCTGGTATCTTGCCTCAACTCTCACCCTTCTGATTTCTTCAGTGGCACCGTAATAACAAACTCTGCTCCATTACGCAGGTTATTTACAGAAATGGCTCCTCCCATATTCCTTTCAATAATCGTTTTGGACATGTACAGACCAACGCCCGTTCCTTTACCTTGCTCTTTGGAAGTAAAATAAGGATCGAATATTTTATGAATTATAGCAGGGTCAACTCCACCTGCATTATCTATTATTTTAATACATGCGTATTCATCTTTCCTGTAGCCGGAAATTCTAATGACAGGATTTGGGGAGTGGTTCTCTGAAAGGGCATCTCTGGCATTGTTAATAATATTAAGCAATACCTGCGCGAACTCACTGGAGTAGCCATATAAACTGACATCCTTTTCTATTTCAGTAATCAATCTTATACCCGAGTTTTTCAGGGTTGCATCAAGAAAAGAAACAGATGTTTTTACGACATCATACAGGGTAAAGGTTTGTTTTTCCTTGTTGGGTTTAAAGAAGTTTCTGAAATCGTCAATGGTTCCTGACATATGCTGAAGCACGGAAGTGATATTTTCTTCACTTTTGGTAATGTAGTTCTCATCTATTTCTCCAAAACGAAATGCATCCGTTAGATCATATACCATTAAGCCGATGGCATTAAGAGGTTGCCTCCACTGATGGGCAATATTTCCAATCATTTCTCCCATAGCAGCTTGCCGTGACTGTAAAAGCATCAGTTCATCCTTCTGCCTGTTTTTTTTAACTTCAGCATCTACCTGACTTTCCAGGTTTTCATTGAGTTCCTGTAAGAGTTCCTTTTGAAGGTTAAGTTCACTTTCTACTGTTTTTCTCCTTTCTACCTCATGGTTCAAATCCTGATTGAGCATTTTGTACTCCCAATTGGAAACCTCCATATCCATAAGCGTCTTTTCAAGCTTCTCCTCTATCTTCTTACGCTCGGTAATTTCTTCTTTGATGGCGAGATATTCGAGCACATTGCCTTCATCGTCCTTGATGGGAGTAATAGTAGCTGACTCCCAGTAATATCCTCCTGCTTTGTTTCGGTTTTTAAATTCCCCTTTCCATACTTTTCCACTGGAAATTGTTTTCCACAACTCTTCATAATACCAATCGGGCTGATCGCCCGATTTTAAAATCCGTGGATTCTGCATATACGCTTCCTCAAAGGTATACCCGGTGGTCTCTTCAAATCTGGGATTGGCAAAAATGATATTACCATCAGGATTTGTGATGACAATGGTATTGGCACTTTGCATTACGGCCTCTTCAAGCCTCCTAAACACAATACTATCGTGGGTCTTGCCTGGATGAAAAGAGTCAAAGGTTTTATGCAGTCTTTCCAGCCTTCTTTTAAGGTTTTCCTCGGGAGTAACATCTCTGAAACTCATCAGCATTAACCCTGAATGATTATCAATAAATGCAAGTTTTGCTATGAGGTTTGTAACAGTTGTATCTTTGGGTTGAAAGCTGAAATCTAAATCCTTTGATTCACCGGATTTAATCAGGGAAGATACTCCTTGATGTAGTATTTTCAACAGTTCCGGCTCAAATAATTCTTCCACCCGGGTCTCGCCCTTCAGCAAAGGCTTTATACCAAAAAGAACCGAAGCGCGCACATTACTAAAGAGAACCACAAGCTCTTGTGTCAAGACCAAAACCGGCAATGGCAATGCATTGAGAAAAGATTCCGGGATTTTATTATGGTTTTCTGATGCAATTTCGGTATTATGAATCTTCATTTTTGTTTTGTTCAACTGGTATAAATACCTCAGTATTAATAGCGTTTGAGGTTTCGGCAAAAACGGTTTTCAGTTTTACAAGATAACTATTAGAATTTTCAAAATCTTTGTCCTTGTTTAAGCCATCCATAATTTTCAGTACCTCAAACATTCTGGAGCAGCCAATGGTACCGCAAAGTCCTTTCAGTGTATGTATAGCAGTATAAAATGAATCGAAATCCCTTTCTTCGCTACTTTTGTCAAGTTCCCTCAGTAACTCTTCCGAATCATCAATGAAGCTGTGAAAAAGATCTGTCAGTAATGCCGGATTGGCTGCAGTGCTTTTAATCAGCATAGCCAAAGTGGTTGGATTTAAAAACGGATATTGTTCAAACTGGTTCATAACTTCATTTTTTATATTGGGCAGCAATTTCTGTTTTATTTTTTTGTCTTTTGTCTTTTACTTTTTTTGTATTGCCCATTCCAAATGTCAATCTTTTTATACAATTCAGCGGCATTTATAGGTTTACTGATAAAATCATTCACTCCCGCGGCAAAATAGTTGTCTTTATCTTCATCCAATACATTGGCGGATAGGGCTATTACCGGAGGATAAATCTTCGATTTCAGTTTCATCATCTGAAGAGTTTCCAATCCATCCATAACCGGCATGACCATATCAAGCAATACTATATCAAAGTCATTCTCATCCATCAGTTCAAGGGCCTCCTTGCCATTGTTTGCCATAATGGTATTGCATTGAGCATGGGCCAGCATAAGAGCGAGCACTTTCTGATTTATCTTTTGATCTTCAACGCACAATACTTTTACTCCCTTGATATTTCCGAGGATTTTTTCGGGCGACACTTCCAACGACTTCTCTTCTTTGATAACCTCCGCGGAGGGAAGAGTAGCAAAAAAGGTGAAATAAAAAACCGTCCCTTTTTCGTTATCTTGTTCTACCCCAATGCTACCTTCGAGCATATCTACAAGTTTTCGGGAAATGGCAAGACCCACACTCAAATTATCCTTTTTAAGCAGCAAGAAATCATCCTGTACCCTTGAGGGATTCAGAATAGTGTTAATGGCCTCAGTATCCAGGTTAATAAGACTATTGGAAACCTCAACCATAAACATTGCTCTGTTGTCAACGATGTTCTCAAGTTTAAATTCGACTTTCACCCTGCCTTTATTTGCATTTTCAGTAATTATGGATATAAGATTGGTAATAACCTGGTACAATCGGGTTTGATCAGAAATTATCTGTTTGGGAATTGTTTTTTGGATATTGATATCAAGCTGAATTTCTTTAGATCGTGTTAGTGCAGCAAAAAGAGATGAAATTTTGTCAGAGAGCTGGGAAAGGCTGAAAACATTTTTATTAAGCCTGAATTTCCCTGCCTCCATTCGCTGCAAATCAAGGATATTGTTAATGGTATTCAACAACCCAATACTGGAATCCTTAATGGTTTCGGCCAATTCCATCTGCTCCTTACTAAGACCTGAGTGGAAAAGAAAATCGACCATCCCCATAATACCAGTTATGGGAGTTCTCATTTCATAACTCATATTGGCCAATACCTGTTGTTTGGCCTCTGAGGTTTTTAAGGCAATTTCAGCATGATGCTGAAGCTCCTGGGTATACTTTTGCTCTGTAATATCCTGCACTGTAAACACACTGTTTACCCTTTCTCCTTTTTCATTGCGAATTATTTTTCCGCTTGAGAACATGTGCTTAATAACTCCCTCATGAGTTATAATCCGGTAGTTGGCAGTAATGTTATTTTCAGCATCTTTTTTCAGAAGTTTCTTTTCAAAGTTGAGGAAAACCACCTTATCGTCAGGATGGATAATCTCAAGCAACTTAGAGTAATCATAAAACTTTCTCTTTTCGGGAGAAATGTCCAGAATATCAAAAAATGTTTCTGAAAAAACACAATCATCCGAATGCAGGTTTTTTTCCCAGTTCCCGATTTTGGCAATGCGCTGAACCTCTTCCAGTTTATCCTGATTCTCACGCAGAACTTTTTCAAGGTTCTTGGATTCAATTATTTGCCCAAATTTTTCAGAAATGTTCTTTAACAGGATTTTCTCGCTGAAATGAAAAGGATCTTTATTGATAATAGGTTTTTCTTCCAGGTAAACAACCTTAATAAAACCCAGTTTCTTTTTTTGAACCTTGATAGGAACCGAATAGGACCAGTTAGTGTCTCTGAAGTTTAGAGATGAATAGGTTTTCTTGTCAAAAACAATCTGCACTCCGATATCGTGACTGTATTTAAGTCCTACAGGAATAATTTCCAGAGATTTTTCCATTATATCTTCAAAGGTTATACCCGGAGCTCCTGATATATCGGTAATATCATACAGGCAGTTAAGCTGCTTGATTTTCTGGTTGAGGCTGGTGGTAAGCTCACTGTAAGTTTGTTCTGATTTCTTTTTCTCGGTAACATCTGATATGAGCGCTACACAGCCTTTGGAGCGAAGATTCTCATCCAGGATGGGTGCAGAGCTCAGGTTAGCCCACATCACATCTTCAGCCAGATTCTTCATCTTTATCTCATAATGATCAGAGATTCCCATTTTTTGCAACTCAACCTTCTCCAGAAACAGTTTCTCATCATCGGGCGTAAGCATGAATTTCTCAAAATGCTTACCTATCAACTGGCTTTTATCAGTGGCTCCAAGAACTTTACAGGCTTTTAGGTTCACAAATTCGATGATGTTGTCCTGGCCAAGCACTATCAGACCTTCGTTAAGTGTTTTTATCAGGGTTTGATAGTTCTCCTCACTCTGCCGCAAAGCTTTTTCTGTAATCACCTTATCCTGAAGCGTGCTTTTTAATCGTTCAATATGCTTTCTTTTCTCCTTGAACCTGCCGAACATTAATATGGAAAATAAGGCAAGAAAAACCAGGAAAAGGATAACAATGATCAGAATAAAAAAATTGCGCTCCAGCCTGAAGCGATATAACTCTTCTTTGCGCTGGGCATCAGTAACTTTTTCGTTGAAATAGGAAATGCGGTTCAGGAGTTGACTGTTGTAAATTTGCTGGTTATAATCAGTAAACAGCTGAAGGTAACGGTAAGACTCCTCTATATTACCCATGGCACTATAAATCTGTGACAAGTTAAAGTAGTTATCCCGCATAAAGGATGTAATCCCTACTTCTGTAACGATAGCAAGGCTCTGATTTACATAGTTCAGTGCTTGCTGGTAATTTCCCTTGCGTTGATGAACCAAACCAATATTGCGAAGGATAACAGCTTTTAATCCCACAACATTTACTTCCTCAAGCAGGTCATAGGCTGTTGAATAATAAAACAGAGCGGTGTCATAATCCTCACGTTCGCGGTAAATGTTTCCTATATTGTTGTTTAAAGATGCAATATGCTGCATATCATGACTTTGCCTTGCAAGTTGCATTGCTTTTTGATAGTACTCCAATGCCCTCTGGACATCTTTTTCAAACCAGTAAAAGTTTCCCATTCCGGCATAGGATGTAATAATCTGATTGGTATCTGCTGCCAGGATGCCTTTCTCGAGGGCTTCATTGTAGTATCCTATGGCGATTTTATTTTCCCCCAAATTCCGGTAAATCACTCCCAGGTTGTTGGCTGAAAGAGCTATAAGAGAATAGTAACCCTTTTCCATGGCCAGGCGATAAGCATCATACGTCAAGCCAAGGGCATCAAATATATTGCCTTTATATCGAAAGATGGAACCCGTATAATTATACATTTCAATCTTGAGCCTTTTATCTTCTAAACTCTCGGCATATTCATAAATAGAATCGAAATAGGAAAGGGCAGTATCAAAAAGTGCTTCATTAAAATATAACTCTGCCAAACAATACATGGCTGCCATCTTCAAACTTGTTTCTCCCAGCTCTGATGCATGATGGTAAGCTGTTTTGGCAAAATCCATCCGGGCATTGTGCGACCAACGAATACGATCAGATGACTTGCTAATCCATTCCTGCACTGCATATGATTTTTCTTCATCGGAGAGATCCTCCCATGTGTGCAAATCATAAGAGGCTGAAACTTTATTGCTTGCATTGACATATCCAAGATATGGCAGTGTTAAAAACAAAAAAATGCTAAAAGAAAGTACTCGATAATTCATGCAAATAATTTTTGTTTTAAATCCCCGGAAATTTACAAAAAATCAATGAATTATAAATAAAAACCCGAGTCTATTGTCTCAATTAATCTATTTGAGTTATACACTAATAAAGTTTAGACCTTTTGGAAAAAAATGACAATAAGACATTCTCAAGTCCTGAATTGATATCAGCTGCGACAAAATCAATTTGATATTGCATGCATTTTAACTTAAGTTTATCATAAAATTTCGAAAGTTCTTTGGAATACATTTCTTTCATCTGAGTAGGATTAATCTTAATTTCCTTTGCAGTTTCCATGTCAATAAACCGATAAGGTCTGTTCTGGTACTCCAGTTCGAATTCCTTCTTTTTGTCAAATACATGAAACAATACTACTTCGTGCTTATTATGTTTCAGATGTTGCAAAGCATCAAATACTTCATCCGGCTGCCCAATGTTTTCCATCATATCACTAAAAATAATCACCAGGGATCGTTTATGAATCTTGTCGGCAATTTCGTGTAAAATCTTTGCAGGATTGGATTTTTGATTGAGATGCTGATTGTTTTTCTGAAGTAAATTCCCGAGTGTGGCAAAAAGCATTTTGCTATGGACTGCATTAGATTTTGCAGGGGTATGCACATCCAGCTTTTCTCCAAAAACACTGAGGCCTGCTGCATCGCGCTGTTTTTTCAGCACATACATCAATGCAGCGGCGGCCTGAACCGAAAAATCAATTTTCGACACTAACTCATCGGACTCTCCCCAGGATGGGAAATACATGGATGAGGAATTATCAATTACCAGCTGGCATCTGAGGTTGGTTTCTTCTTCAAATTTTTTCACGAACAGCTTCTCTGTACGTCCATAAAGCCGCCAGTCAATATTTTTGGTAGATTCTCCGGGGTTGTAGATTCGATGCTCTGCAAATTCAACAGAAAAACCATGGAACGGGCTTTTATGAAGGCCTGTAAGGAAACCCTCTACCACCTGTCGCGCAAGAAGCTCCAAATTCTCGTATCTTTTATACCGGGAAGTTTCTAATGATTTGTCCACTGTTTAATGAATAGGGTTACAAAAAAATGAAAGGGTGTCTTTCCAAATGTAAGACACCCTTGATAAATATTGGGAATCCTATAAATGCTAAAGCAGATTTTCAATCTTGGAGGTAAGCATAGATTTAGGAACTGCTCCCACTTGTTTGTCGGCTATTTCCCCGTTTTTGAAAAACAAAATGGTTGGAATATTACGGATACCATATTTTTGAGCCACTTCGGGGTTGCTGTCTACATCCAGTTTACCCACAACAGCTTTCCCTTCATACTCAACAGAAATCTCATTTACGATGGGTGCAACCATACGGCATGGCCCACACCATTCAGCCCAAAAATCAACCAACACGGGTTTGTCTGATTTAAGCACCAATTCTTCAAAGTTACTGTCTGTCAATTCGATTGCCATAGTTTTGTTTTTTAAGGTTGATGATTTTTACAATTACAAAAATAGAACTTTTATTGAGAATCTTGCCACATATTCAAAATTTCCTCAACTGTTCAACACCTCAGCAAAGATATTGTTGGGATTAGTTAAGCTTAAAATGAAGGTCAGTATTCTTTTTAAGAAGCTGTGTCAAAAAACCCACGGGTTCCACTTTGGTTCTTCTGGCCAGCATTTCTACACTGCTTTTTTCGACATCGTCGCGCAGTTTGATTTTCAGCCGGCATTTACCCTGGTGAGTCCTTACATTATGCAAAAGATAATCGATAAACCCCGGGTTCACTTCCGAAAGCGGAATTTCCAGTAAAAGGTCAGATGCCATTTTTTCTACCACATCACTGAGCAGCATCATCGATTTAACTTTCACCTCGTACTGGTCAGAAGATTTGAATCTGGGGGCAATGATGGCTTTCACGTACACAAAACTCTCTTTTTCAAGGAAGTGCTTTACTCTCAGGTAGTCTTCCGAAAACAGGGTAAGCGCAAGTGAATCATTGTAATCTTCTATTACGAAGCTGCCAAAAGGTTTTCCGTTTTTGGTGTATTTGTGCTGAGCCGACAAAATAACACCGGCAAAACTCACCTCACGGTTTTTTAGTTTATCCAAATCCTGCAGTTGAGAAAGGTTATGACTACAGTAGGATTCTATCTGTATCCTGAAATTGTCAAGAGGATGGCCTGATATGTACATTCCGGTAACCTCTTTTTCCTTTTTGAGCATTTCCAGTTTTTCCCATTTGGGGCATTCGGGCATTTCCGGATCGGCAATGGTACTTTCATCTGCCTCCCCAAAGAGGTTCATTTGTGAGGAGTTCTTCTGCAGGATTTGTGCATGGGCATACTTAACAATCTTATCGATAAAATTGGAACCACCCTCCTCTTCTGTGTGGAAAAACTGAGCCCGGTGAACGTTTTCAAAGCAATCAAATGCGCCTGCCATTGCCAGCGACTCAATAACTCTTTTGTTTGAGGACCTGAGGTTGATGCGGGTCATAAAATCAACAAAATTCTTAAAAGGGCCGTTAGCTTTTCGCTCTTCCAGAATATTTTCTACGGCTCCCTCTCCTACCCCTTTTATCGCTCCAAGTCCGAAGCGAATCACACCCTGGTCATTTACAACAAAATTGAGCGCACTTTCGTTTATATGCGGCCCTGAAACCTCTATATTCTGCCGCTGACACTCTTCCATAAACAGGGTGATCTTTTTCAAATCACTGATATTGCAGGTAAGTACTGCGGCCATGTATTCGGCAGGGTAATGGGCTTTGAGGTACCCGGTTCGGTAGGCTACTACAGAATAGGCAGCAGAATGTGAACGGTTAAATCCGTACATGGCAAACTTGGCCATCACGTCAAATATATCTTCGGCTTTTTTCTTATCTACTCCTTTATTAAATGCACCTTCAACGAAAATAACCTTTTGCCTTTCCATTTCTTCCGGCTTCTTTTTTCCCATTGCGCGCCGCAGAATATCTGCAGCTCCCAGGGAATACCCAGCCATAATCTGGGCGGCTTGCATGATTTGCTCCTGGTATACCATGATTCCATGAGTGGGAGTCAGGATCTCTTCGAGCCATTCGTGCGGATAATCGGTCTTCTCAATTCCATGTTTCCGATTGATAAAGTCGGGGATAAAATCCATGGGCCCGGGTCTGAAAAGGGCGTTCATGGCAATAAGGTCTTCTATGTTGTTGGGTTTTAACTCCTTGAGGTACTTCCGCATTCCGGCCGACTCAAACTGGAAAGTTCCAACCGTATCGCCCCTTTGGTACAACTGATAAGCAATTTCATCTTCCAGGGGGATTTGCTCGGGGTCAATCTCAACATCATGCCTCAGTTTAATATTTTTTACTGCTTCCTTAATAATGGTAAGCGTTTTCAACCCCAGGAAGTCCATTTTCAGCATCCCCACAGACTCAACATACTTTCCGTCGTACTGAGTTACGGGCAGGTTTGAATCTTTCTGGGTACTCAAAGGGATACAGTCTACAAGATCCGTAGGTCCGATAATTACACCACAGGCATGCACGCCGGTTTGCCTGTTGGATCCTTCCAGGATTTTGGCATACTTGAGCGTTTCTCTGATCAGTGGATTCGGGTCATTGAGGGCTTGCTGCAGTTCTGGTATATCCTTGTAGGCATCGCTTAGCGAAGTACCTGGCTTTTCGGGCACCAGTTTGGCAAGGCGATCGGCTTCAGACAAAGGAAGCTTCAATACCCTGGCTACATCCCTGATGGAAGATTTGGCGGCCATGGTACCAAATGTTACAATCTGAGCAACTTTGGTACGGCCGTACTTCTGGATTACATAATCCATTACCTTTTCGCGTCCTTCATCATCAAAATCGATGTCGATATCGGGCATTGACACCCTTTCCGGGTTTAGAAACCGCTCAAACAGCAAGTTGTATTTTAAGGGGTCAATTGCGGTAATACCTGTAGCGAAAGCTACAGCCGAACCGGCAGCACTGCCCCTCCCCGGTCCAACGGCCACATCCATCCTACGGGCCTCATTAATAAAATCCTGAACAATAAGGAAGTAACCAGCAAAACCCATGTCTTTGATGATTTTCAACTCGTGGTCAAGCCTTTCTGTAACTTCAGGGGTGATTTCATCATAGAATTTCTTAGCTCCCTCGTAAGTAAGATAATGCAGGAATTCATCTTCATTATCGAATCCTTCGGGCAAGGGAAAAACAGGAAGAAGAATATCACGAACAATATTATACTCTTCAACCTTGTCCACTATTTCCCTGGTATTGGCTATTGCCTGGGGAATGTCATGGAAAAGTTTGGCCATTTCCTGACCTGTTTTCAGGTATTCCTGTCCTGAATAGCGCATGCGCGTATCATCATCAAGATCTCTTCCTGTTTGAAGACAAATAAGGATGTCGTGCGCTTTTGCATCTTCTGCATTGATATAATGACTGTCGTTGGTTGCAATTACTTTCAGATTGAATTTTTCGGCCAGTTGCAAAAGCTGCTGGTTTACAGGTTCCTGTTCTTTCAACCCATGCCGCTGAAGCTCCAGGTAATAATCATCACCAAAAATCTCCATGTGCTCCTTTACTACCTCTTCGGCTTTCTCTAAACCCGAATTCATAAGTGCCTGTGGGAGCTCACCACCCAAACAGGCTGATGACGCTATGAGTCCTTCACTGTATTTTCGCAGGATTTCTTTGTCTATACGCGGAGTATAATAGAAGCCCTCAAGGTAACCTATAGAACAAATTCTTGAAAGGTTTTCGTAACCTTGTTTGTTTTTGGCCAGCAGAATAAGGTGGTAGCCACTTCTGTCTTCTTTGCCTCTTTTCTCGTGCCGGCTGCCCTCTGCCACATACACCTCGCAACCTACGATGGGCTTAATGCCATGCTTGACAGCGGCAGTGGTAAAATGCATGACACCATACATGTTTCCATGGTCGGTAATAGCAAGCGCTTTCATTCCTGAGTCGGCCGCTTTTTTCATCATTACATCGATGTTGGCGGCGCCATCTAATATAGAGAAATTGGTATGTACGTGTAAATGTGTAAATTCCATTTTTTTAAGGTCATTTATTATTAGCCTCCAAAAATATACAAAAAAAAGGGGAAAAACGGACAGGTTTGTCTTTAAAGATCCAAGAGTTATCAACGCCTTATTAACAATGGAAATAACAATCTGATGACTTGAAAGTAAAGGAAGGGCATCCATACCAAATGTGTATGAGAGAAAATAACACGAAAAAGCTTTGTTATTAATAAAAATTGTCGGAAATTTGCACCCCTGAAAATTATATAGTTAGAATTCAAAAATTAAAAAAGAAAAATGCCAACAAGAATCAGATTACAGAGAAAAGGTAAAAAAGGTAACCCTTTTTACCATGTGGTAATTGCGGATGGTCGTGCACCCCGGGACGGAAAATTTATCGAGAGAATTGGCACTTACAATCCCATGACAGATCCTGCGACAATCGATTTGAATTTCGATCGCGCACTTTACTGGCTCCAGGTAGGAGCACAACCTTCAGAAACCGTTCGTTCTATTTTTTCAAGAGAAGGAGTACTTCTTAAGGATCACCTTTTAAAAGGTGTGAAAAAAGGAGCCCTAACTGAAGATTTGGTAGAAGAAAAATTTAAGGCATGGCTGAAAGAAAAAGCTGAAAAGCTGGAACAAACAGCCAAAGATGCCGTACTTTCTGTTTCAGACCTTAAGAAAAAGCGTCTGGAAGAAGAAAAAAAGATCAATGAAGCCCGTGCAGAAGAGCTGGCGAAAAAGCTTGCAAAAGATAACCTGAAAGCAGAAGAGAAAGCAGCCCCTGAAGCTGAAGAGCCAAAGGCTGAAGAACCCAAAGCTGAAGAACCCAAAGCTGAAGAGCCCAAAGCTGAAGAGCCAAAGGCTGAAGAGCCAAAGGCTGAAGAGCCAAAGGCTGAAGAACCCAAAGCTGAAGAGCCAAAGGCTGAAGAGCCAAAGGCCGAAGAGCCAAAGGCTGAAGAACCCAAAGCTGAAGAGCCAAAGGCCGAAGAGCCAAAGGCCGAAGCTCCGGATGCTGATGCTCCGGCAGAAGAAAAGAAAGAATAATCAACTTTTGCTTTTCCCTATTGCCCCAAAGGGCTACAATATGAAAACCTGCCAGAGTGTTGTAATCTGGCAGGTTTCTTTTCATAACACCCCAAAAAAATGGAAAAAGAAAAATGTTTTTACCTTGGCAGGATAACCAGGTTAGTTGGCTTCAAAGGTGAAGTGGCAGTATATATTGATAGCGACGAACCGGAAAAGTATGCCGGATTGGATGCTGTTTTTCTGGATATCAGCGGCAATCTGATTCCGTTTTTTGTAGAGAACCTTTCCCTGCGAAATAAGAACAACCAATTCACCATCAAGTTTCAGGATACTGATGACCTGGATAGCGCAACAAGATTGCTGGGCAGTGACATGTATCTTCCTCTTGAGGCACTGCCGGCTCTTGAAGGAAATGCCTTTTATTTTCATGAAGTTGATGGTTTTGAAGTACATGATGAAAAGAAGGGTTTTATAGGCCATATCCTCCAGGTACTCGACTATCCGGGCAACCCACTATTTGAAATTCAGTACAATGATAAAACCCTGCTAATTCCTGTTCAGGACCAGTTTATCACAAAACTTGACCGGACAAAAAAGTGTATTCATATTTCTGCACCAGAGGGATTGATAGACATGTACCTGAATGAGTAGTCGGGACGAACAAGACAAAGAAAAACTTTTTCATTTCAAGCAATTCAGCCTTTCGGATAGCGGATGCGCGATGAAAATTGGTACTGATGGAGTGATATTGGGTGCCTTTGCAGCAAAATTTGCAGATATAAATCAACCACATAGCATCCTGGATATTGGTACAGGATGCGGATTGATTGCCCTTATGACTGCACAGAAATCCGTTGGGGTAATTCATGCAATTGATACAGACAAGAAAGCTGTTGAAACAGCGAGCCGGAATTTCTGCAACTCTCCCTGGGCAGACAGGTTAAAAGTATTTTATGCTTCACTGCAGGAGTTTGGATTTTCCAGCCATGACAAGTATAATATGATTGTGTGCAATCCGCCCTACTTTCAAAACAGCCTGAAAAGCCCCGATATGGCGCGCAATCTTGCCAGGCATAACCAGGAGTTAAGTTTTGAAGATTTATTTCTGCACAGCGCCAGGCTATTATCAAACGATGGCAGACTGCTGGTAATCTATCCTGTTGAAAATATGGATTTGGTTAAAAGTCAATCTGCAAAACAGGGTTTTGCTGAAGCCGGAAGATTATGGATAAGTCCTGATGCAGGCGCACCTCCCAAAAGAATTATCAGTGAATTTTGCCTTAGTGGATGCTCCGGGACAGAAACTGAGTATTTGCATATCGAAACCGGAGTACGACATAACTTTAGCGAAGCATACAGGCAGTTAACCTTCGACTATCATCCATTTTTCAACAATGATTCTCAGCTCTGAATACTTTAGTGGTAGCCCAAAGGTTTTACTGGACTTAACACCTGATTCTGATCTTCAATTAAACTTTCCCCATCTCTACAATATTTCTCTCTAATGCCTGACAATGAAACCTGCCAGCTGATTGAGAGGCAGCACTTTATCAGCAGCACCCAGTTTGATGGCTTCTTTGGGCATGCCAAATACTACGCACGATTTTTCGTCCTGAGCGGCGGTTCTGGCACCGGCCTCCTTCATTTCCAACAATCCTTTGGCGCCATCAGCACCCATACCCGTCATAATGATCCCAACGGCATTTTTTCCGGCATACCTGGCAGTAGAACGAAACAACACGTCTACCGAAGGTCGGTGTCGGTTAACCAGTGGTCCATCCTTAACCTCCACGTAATATTTTGCTCCGCTTCTCTTGAGTATGGTATGTTTGTTACCGGGAGCAATAAGAGCCCTGCCCCTTATGACCGAATCTCCGTTTTCTGCTTCTTTGACAGAGATTTTACAAATTTCATTTAACCTTTGCGCAAAAGAACGTGTGAATACTTCGGGCATATGCTGTACAATCACAATTCCCGGGGAGTCGGCAGGTAAAACCTCCAGCAATTCTCTCAATGCTTCAGTCCCTCCCGTTGAGGCACCGATGGCTATAACAATTTCCGTGGTCTTGATCATACTGTAGTCCCGGGCATTACCCGGCAATATTGCATCAGCAGAATATTTGGGTTCAACTTTTATTGGAGTGGTAGCTATTTTAGCCAATCGCTCATTCTTGAAAAGTTTGGCCTTTGCGGCTGCTTTTACAACATCGCACAGGCGAATTCTTGACTCTTCGTAAAACTCGCGGCTTGACAACTGGGGTTTGGTAATAATATCCACTGCTCCATATTCAAGGGCTTTCATTCCTGTTTCGGTGCCATTGGCGGTCAAACTGGAGATAATAACCACAGGAATAGGATGTTGACTCATTAACTTTTTCAGGAAGGTAAGGCCATCCATTCGTGGCATCTCAATATCCAGCGTTATCACATCGGGAATTTCCTTCTGGATTTTCTGGGCTGCATAATAGGGGTCTGCTGCGGTTCCTATTACCTCGATGTTTTTGTCTGAAGCAAACACCATACTCAGTGCCTGCCTTACCACCGCAGAGTCATCTACTATCAATACTTTTATCTTTTCCATTGCTTTGTAGCATATTAGTATACAATAGGACTACTCTATTTTTTCGGGTCTAAACCCTGTCTGGCAATCATTTTTTGCAACACGGCCCCGGTTTCAGTATTGAACTGGATTTTGCGTCCGTTTTTCCCTCCCAAACTCTGACCTGATATCCGAATATTCAGATCTTTCAAAACCCGTTGTGCAACTTCTATATTTCTTTCACCAATATGAAACTGGCTGATTTGCGTATCAATCACTTCACCTCCACCAAAAACCTTTGCAATCAGGTTGTTCTTTTTACTTCCTGATTGGAGCATTTTTTCCAAAAGTTTTTCAATGGCAATATTTCCGTATTTTGGCGAGGCCAACCCTTCTCCGTTCCAGAAGGGTAGCATATAATGATTGATTCCTCCTGATCGGTTAATAGGGTCGTACAGGCAAAGAGAAACACAAGAACCTAAAATGGTATTTACAATATATGGCTCCCTGCTAAAAAATAATGTTGAAGGGTATAAAAAGTGGGTTTTCAGCTCCATTGAAATGCTCTTTAAAAAATCTCATCACCATCATTGTCAAACAAAAACTCATTGCCGTCGCTGGCCATACCATCATAATTAACAGATCTTTCTCCCGGCGGGATACAAATGGTAAATACGGTTTCTTCATTGGGGATACTCGTCATTTCAATTTCTCCTCCCAGCAAGTCAAGGATCGCCTTATTTACCGAAAGACCCAACCCATGTCCCCGGTTCACAGAATTGATTCCATTGTCAACTCTTTTGAAACGATCGAAGATGATCTTCTTGTTTTTTTCCGAAACTCCTATGCCCTTATCGATAACAGAAACACAAAGATTTTCACCTTCCAGCCTGGCTTTTACCGTTACTTCACTTTCACTGTTGCTGTACTTTACAGCATTGCTCAACAGGTTGGAAATAATGATCTTGAGTTTCTCCGGATCCGTCAAAAAATAAAAGCTTTTCTCGATTCCCGGACTCACATCAAAATCATAATACAGTTCTATTCGTTTTTTGGCCGCTTCGTATTTAAACCCATCCAGAGTACTATTAATCAATTGATTAACATTTACATTCATGATATCAGGTATCCATTCTCCAGCCTCCAGCTTGGCTGCAGCAAAAACATTTTTCAATTGGAAATCAAGGTTAAAAGCTTCCGAATGGATAAGATGCACCATAGAGATGACTTTGTCCCAGTTCTCCTTCTTAACATCCAGGATATTGCGGCTTAAGCCCAAAATGGCTGCAAAGGGGTTGATAATCTCGTTGGTAATATTGGATATGAAATGTGTTTTCAGGGCTTCTGACTCTTCCAGCTTCTTATTAACTTCTTTCAGCTCGGATGTCATCTTCTGAAGCTGAAGCAAAGACTCCTTGTTTTCTCTGAAGCGTTTCTCCAGCTCCTGCAATAGTTGGTCGTCGGTTACCATATATACGTTGTTTTAGTATTTGCTTTTTCAGCCAGGACTTATTCTATATTTTCATAAAAACAGTGGGTTTGAGCTGCACCAGGGGTACATTCATTCCGGTAATGGATTCGCTGTGGCCAAGGAAGAAATATCCTCCGCTTTTCAAATGAGAGCAAAGCCGGTTGATTACCTTCTGCTGGGTATCGCGATCAAAGTAAATCAATACGTTGCGACAGAAAATCACATCAAACTTTTCCTGCACATGATAGCTGTCATCCATGAAATTTAACCGCTGGTAGCTGGCTTTTTTTCGAATTTCGGGAATCAATCTGACAGTTGGCTTGGCCCTGTCCCTGGACCTCAGGAAATACTTTTTCTTCAATTCAAGGGGAATGTTACTCACCCTTTCTTCTGTGTAAACGGCATCAAAAGCTTTTTGCAGAATACGCGAAGAGATATCGGTTCCCAGGATTGAGTAATCAAGGTTGCGGTTGTTCTCTATAAAATCTGACAATACCATAGCCAGGGTGTAAACTTCCTCACCACTTGAACAACCTGCACTCCAGATTTTTATGGTAGTTTTCTGCTTGTTCAGCGCAACAAACTCCGGCAAAACGGTGTGTCTGAGAAAATCAAAGTGTGCAGGCTCTCTGAAAAAATCGGTTTTGTTAGTGGTAACCACATCAATCATGTGCACCAGTTCAATGGCCTCCCCTTCTTTGCTAAAAACAAAATCACAGTATTGCTCATAGGAATCCATTTTCATCTCGCGTAGTCTTCTTTGCAAGCGACTCTGAAGCATTACTTTTTTTGCCATCGGCATCTTTATTCCATACTGAGAATAAATAAACTGGCTAAGCTTTTCAAAGATTTCGTCAGACATCTGCAATTTATATACTGCAGACAAGTTGCTTAGTGTTTCTTTCTCATGCTGTGGTGAAAAAACATCAGACATAATAAGTATCAATTTTTTGAATGGGTAAATTATTGGCTCCTATTTTTCAACTACAGATTTCAGGTATTGTGATTCAATCGTGCTTTTGAATATGGTATATTTTTCTGTGAGAAGGGGCAGCAGGGCAGTAGCCTCGTTAAACTGATCGTTGCGGATATATCGATCCATCATTTTGGCCACCAGATGCAACTGAGAAGCGCCCATATTGCCCGAAAGTCCCTTTACTGTCATCACAATGAGCATGAGAGCATTGTTATCGTTCATTTCAATGGCTGAAAGGGTTTGATTATAAATCCGTTCCATATCTTCGAAGAAGGATTCAAAAAGCAATTCGATATTGAAATTATTTTGTCTGGCGTTTTTAATTATCAAATCCAGTGTAGAGGCATTAATAACAGGCTTTTCTTCCACACTTTCCAGTGTGAATATCTCCAGTTTTGCGATGGATGATCGGGACTTTGTTGCACCTGTAAGCTCTTTTACTTTATGGTAGAGTTCTGCTGTTTTTACCGGCTTAATGATACAATTGTCAAATCCGGTGTCAAGGTATTTGTCATTTTGGGCAAATGATTCATCAGCTGTAAGAACGATAACCGGAGGAAGCTTATCAAAATCTTTTTTAAGAATCTTCAGCGCTGTTAACCCATCCATTACAGGCATCATTTGGTCCATCAGAATAATATCATAATGAATTCGTCCAAAAATATTAAACGCATTAACCTCTGTTTCTCTGAACATATCAATGGCCTGTTGTCCGTTGGAAGCAACTGCCACTTTACAACCCATCCCTTCCAGAATGAGTTTTATCACTTTCTGATTGACGAGCATATCTTCTACCAACAGAACCGAGCAATTAAGCTTTTCTTGTTGAGGTTCCTTTTGCCCTGTCTTGTTTTCTTCTGCAGAAGATTGATCCGCTGCTATAAGAACAGGCAGGTTAAACCAGAAGGTAGTGCCTTTTTTGTTTTCATCACTTCTCACACTTATCTCACCACCCATCAATGAAACCAGTTGCCTGCAAATTGACAATCCCAGCCCGCTGCCTTGTATTATTTGAGGGGTATCATTCTCCAGCTGCGAGAATTCTTTGAACAGTTCTTTTTGATCTTCTGCCTTAATGCCCGTCCCTGAGTCCTCAACCTCTACAAACAGTATTACTTCTTCCTTATCTTTCTTTCTGGAGGATACACGCAATTCAACAAACCCTTCTTTAGTAAATTTTAGCCCGTTAGAAACCAGGTTGGACATTACCTGAAAAATTTTGCCCTCATCAGCAACTATTATATCAGGGATATCATTGGTGATGTTGCATCTGAAGTCAATATTCTTTTCAATGGCTAATGGGATGAAGAAGGTATGCAGATTTTTCAGGGTTGTTCTGAAATTGAATTCGCCGGGTCGGATTTTCATCATTCCAGAATCTATTTTTGAATAATCCAATACGTCGTTCAGTAAATTCAACAAAGTACCGGATGCCACCTGAAGCGCCTTGATATAGCTATTCTGGTCCTGATCAAGTTCTGTTTTTTCCAGCAAGTGCAAAAAACCCGTTATGCCATTGACAGGGTTCCTTATTTCATGACTGAGCCTTGCAAAGAACTTTTGTTTCATCTCTGCAGTTTCTTTAGCAAGCTCCACATCGTGCCTGAGCTTCTCATTGTTTTTCTGCCAGGTGATATCCTGCAATGTGTTGATCATCCTTTCCAGCGCTCCCGTTCTGTCAAACTTCAGCTGACCTGCCATATGAATAAACCTGACATTGGCCTGCCTGTCCAGTATCCTGAAATCGATGGCAAAGCCGGTGCTCTTTTCATTTATGATCTGGTTCTTGAAAATTTTATACCGGGATCTGTCATCGGGATGAATAATTTCAATGAGTTTCTCCTCGCTAAAATCATTAATTTTCTCTTCATCTACAATATCCAGGAGTTCAAAAAACAAATTATTGTAAACAAATTTGCCCTCCCTGTAGAAGAAGTCACAAGAGCCCAGCCTGGCAATATTTTGCGCCTCACTAAGTTTATCCTGGCTTACCAGCAGTTCCTGGTACATATTTTTGGAATCTGTAATATCAGACATAACCATGGTAACTCCCGGCAAAAATCCTTTCACATCTTTGCGCAATGTGAGTTTGCTGCTAAACCAGTACCGTATTCCCTTTTCCTCGAGGCTAAATTCTACGGAATGGGGTTTTTCGTGATCCTTAACCCATTGAAAAGACTCCTGCAGTTTTTTTGCTACATCGGAAGGAAAAACATCAGCAAAGGTTTTTCCTATTATATTCCCGGGTTGAAACCGGTGCAATCTGTGCTTATTTCCCGAATGATTATGCGTAAACAATCCGTTGGCACTGATGCTGAAAACCAACTCATCAATAGATTCTATGGTGCTTCGCAACATCTCTTTGGTATCCTGCAACTCTTTTTTGGTCTTATGCCTGAAAACGGCAATGTGGACTGCAGAGGAGAGAATCCTGTCATCAAAAGGCTTGATCAGAAAGCCATGGGGTTCGGTTTTCATCAACCTTTCTATGGTTTTTTCATCAGAACTTGCAGTAAGATAGATTACAGGTATATCAAGGGTTTTGGTGATTTCCTCCACTGCCTGTATTCCATCAATCTTCCCTTCCAGCATAACATCCATCAGAATAAGGTCGGGCTGAAACTTTCGCGCCATTTCTATTGCCTGAAGTCCGGTTCGTGCCTTTGAAGGTACTTTATAACCCATCTCCTCCAGTTTCAGCTGAATGAAACTGGCAATAATGGCATCATCTTCTACTATCAGTACACTTTTTTCGACCATATTTTCCCCGTTTAATAATTATGTCCCCAAATAAAAAAGAGGGATTACATGTTTTTCAGCAATACAATAAGCTCATCAAAAGTTAAGCTTAGTATTTCTGACAATTCGAATGCTTCATTCAGATTTTCTGCTTTGATGGCATTTTCGGTATCAGTAGCCACCTGCCGCAATCTTGCAGCACCAATGGAACCCGAAATACCTGACAATGAATGAGCAGCAGTTTTCAGCAATTGAACATCTTTATTTTCACTGGCAATTTTTATTTCTTCCATTAGCTTTATAGCCTCCGGCTCAAAAGAGTCCAGGATATCCTGCACAATTTCAGGGTTTCCGCTGGCAAATTCATTCAACATGCTGATTGTTTCTTCATCAAGCAATTTAATCTGCTCATACTTTTTAAGAAACTGTTGGGTCTGGTTATTCATAAAGTTTAGTTTTGGTGTAGGCATTCATTTGAATTGTTTTTACTAATTCAGGTTTCTTTGGTTGTGAATTTGTCAATACCAGGGAAACGTTAGTTAAAAGAAATTGCTGTTGAATCAAACCTGGGGAGGTTCTTCGAAAATCCTCCCCAGGTTGATAAATAGATGATATCAGAATTTTTCGTACTCATCGTCTTTCACACCTCCCATATCAAGCTTAATCCCATCCTTCATTCCTCCATGACTATTCCCATTACCGTTTCCGGCAACTCTGGGAGCCTGGGGCTTGTTGGGTGTGAAATTCTGAGCGGGCTTCACAAACGACTTTTGAGCCACTGCCTGCTTTTTCTTAACAGTTGTCTGCTTGTCGAGTTTAAAATACGAAACCATTTCCAGCAACTGGTCTGCCTGGCTGGCAAGCTCTTCACTACTGGTGGCCATTTCTTCACTGGCTGCAGCATTTTGCTGCGTAATCTGGTTGAGTTGCTGAATGGCAGAATTAACCTGCTCGGCCCCTGAGTTTTGCTCAATACTGGCTGCGGCAATTTCCTGCACCAGGCTGGCGGTTTTTTGAATTTCGGGGACAATGATAGCAAGTTTCTTACCCGCTTCTTCCGAAATACTCACTCCAAACCTGGATAACTTATCAATTTCAGCGGCTGCCACTTGTGAACGCTCTGCAAGTTTCCTCACTTCAGCTGCCACCACAGCAAACCCACGACCGTGCTCTCCTGCCCTTGCGGCTTCTACTGCAGCATTCAGCGCAAGAATATTGGTTTGCCTGGATATTTCTCCAATGATGCCGATTTTGTCGGCAATATCTCTCATGGCACCTACTGCCTGCTCGGAAGCATTACTGCTTTCTACAATTCCGGTTTCAGCCTGACGGGCTATCTTTTCGGTCTCTCTCGAATTATCCGTATTCTGCTGAATATTGGCTGCCATTTCTTCCATAGAAGAACTAACCTCTTCGGCCGAAGAAGCCTGCTCGGTACTTCCCTGGCTCATTTCCTGGGCCGTGCCGGCCATTTGCTGGCTCGCTGAAGCAATATTATCAGAACCTGATACTACACTGCCAATCACATCACGAAGTTTTTCCACCATGCTTTGCATGGCGTTGGCCAGCTGACCTATTTCGTCTTTTTGAGAAAGAAGTTCCGGTTCCACATTCACCGTTAAGTCTCCATCAGCAATGGTTTGGGCAACTTGCAGGCTCTTCACAACCCCTGTGGTAACCATGCGGGTAATCATAAAACCCAGTATAAGTGCAATGATTATCCCGATAATAATACCGGCTATCATCATCACATTGCTGGCTGTCGCTGCAGCATCTCCCGCCTCAACAGCCATAGCAGCTTCATTAACATTGATCTGCTGTAGCTGATTAAAACTTACCATCATTCTATCGTGGGCTTCATTGGATTCATTTGAAATAGTCCTGCTCATGGTTTCAAATGCCTCCACGGCTCTCTGTGCTTCGCGGTTGATAATGGCAAAATAGTTGAAAACGTTTTCGGCAGAAGGCAGCATCTCAGTCTGGTAGTGACGGAAGGCAGCATCGCGGTTGCCTTGCTGAATAAGTTGCTTGATGCGGTGCACCGCAGCATGAAAATTATCGTGGTGGGTCATCATATCGCGCATGTTGCGGTTGATATCCTGGTTGTTGGTACGAAAATCGGGCAGCCACTGTCCGAAGTTACAACGGGTAGCATCCTCACCTCCATCAAACATGCGAAGAGTCTGGATGGCATTGACTGTTTGCACCTGCAATGCATAGTGGTCTTTCATAAACTGCTCCAAATCGCGATTCACCTGCATGGGATTGAGCAAGTCTGTAGCAAGTAAATCCTGGTGTAAGCGATCTACCTGCTGCACGTTGATGTTACGCCAGGTTTCAATATCCTGGAGCAATTGCCGGTAAATCCTGGTTTCCTCTTCTGTTTGGTCCAGGGGGGCAAATAATTCATTGAACCTTATGTATTCAGCACGGGCACGGGCAATATTTGCCAGTATTTCGTCACGATCGGCCCTGGTGAGCTGATTGTCCAGCAACTGCTTGTAACCGGCTTGTACGCGCTCCAGGTTGGCTTCCATCTCGCCCAGGTATTGAATACTGGGCAAATTCACATCTGAAACCTGATTTGCAGCATTGCCCAGGTTTCTAAGCCCCATCAGACCTATTACTCCGATAATTACGGCAATCAATACCACGAGCATAAAACCGGTCAGTATCTTGGTTCCTGTTTTTAAATCTTTAAATCTCATGTTTCCTCTTTTAGTTAATTATTAGCAATCTGTTTAACTTTGACTAAAACCCCCTTTTGTTTCCTTGATTTGTATTCGTTACACAGCATTCTGAACAACATTAACCTCATAATCGATTCTGCGTTACTGATGAGTGCGCTGTTGCAGGTTTATGGTTTACTGTAGCTGTGTTTCCGCATTTTCAGACTGAACCTTATCAGCAGTTTCAGCCACCATCACCAGCTCATCGGTTGAGAATACTTTGTCAACATTGAGCACCATAATGAAACTATCATCCATTTTCACCATGCCATGCATGTATTCGGGATTGAATTTGCTGCCAATGGTAGGAGGAGCTTCAATATCGGCCTCTGTCAGTTCGAGCACCTCTTCTACTGAATCTACCAGTGCGCCCAGAGTAAGAGGTTCACCCTCCATGATCACATTGAGCACTACAATGCAGGTATCCACTGTATCTTCAGTAGCTGCCATGCCAAATTTTATGCGGGTATCCAGTACCGGCAACACGCTTCCCCGCAGATTGATAACGCCTCTCATGTAGGAAGGAGAGCGCGGAACTTTTGTGATGGCCCGCATCTCAAGAATTTCCAGCACTTTGCTTACATCAGCAGAAAACATCTCTTCCCCCAGCCGGAAAGACAGGTAAGATGTTAATGTACCGCCAGTTTTTTTCTCGCTCATCTTTCAAAGAATTTTGGTTAAAAATATAATTATTCGAATTAGTTTTTTGCAATTACAAATGTCTTACAGATTTTACCTAAAGCTCAGGTCTGCTAAAACCTTCGCGAAATACCTGCTCCGGTATAATGGGCTAAATAATTTCTGTGGCTATACCCGCCAAAAACATCCAGTTGTGTATTATCATTCAAGAAAAACAATATGCTCACTTCATTTCCATGATATATTTTTTTCGAAATCGTATTGTGCATGTTGAAATATTCTGCAAATTTTCAATATTGAATCAGTTCTTTCAGGGTTGCCAGTTGCTGTTTGTTGGTTCCGATATCCTGGTACATTTTTTCTCTGCGATTTAATGTTTCCCTGTCAAATGTGTTGATGATTCGGGCAGGGTCCAGCACCAGTGCTATGGTTCCATCGCCAAGTATGGTAGCGCCGGAAACAATTTCGAGGTCTTTAAACATGCGACCCAGGGGCTTTAAAACTGCCTGGTATTCGCCCAATACTACATCTACAGACAACCCTACCTTTACCTCGTCATGGTTTACCTGTATGATTTGCTGCACCTTAGGGGTGTTTTCATGAATATCAAATTCATTGCGAAGATTAACCAGGGGTACTTGTTTGCCATCTAGAACCACTTTATTGTTAAAGGCATTTCGAATTTTTTCCAGTGGCAGTTCAAAACATTTATCTACAGATGCAAGTGGCAATACAAAATGGGTTTTATCAATTTTCACCAGCAATCCGTCAATGATAGACAGGGTAAGGGGGAGTTTTATGGTGATGGTAGTTCCCACACCCAGCTGAGACTCAATTTCCACGTCTCCCCTGATATCAGAGATCTTTTTGACAACAACATCAAGACCAACACCACGTCCGGAAACTTCAGTGATTTTAGCTGCCGTGGAGAACCCTGGCAGGAATACCAGGTTTAACAATTCTTTGTAGGACAGGTGGGCATCAGCAGAAATGAACCCCCGGGTAATGGCTTTTTGCCTGATTTTCTCAACGTCAATCCCTTTGCCGTCATCTTTAATCTGAATGTAAACATTGGTGCCGGAATAATAAGACTTGAGCACTATTTTCCCTTGCCGTGGTTTTCCCTTGGCCAGGCGATCCTCTGCACTTTCAATACCATGGTCAATCGCATTTCTGAAAATGTGCATCAAAGGCTCGCTTAAACCGTCTATAATGCTTTTGTCAAGCTCGGTTTCGGTTCCTTCAGCCACAAATTGAATTTCTTTGTTCAGTTCATTGGAAAGGTCCCTTACCAATCTCTTGAATCGTATTATGATGGTTTCGATAGGTATAAGACAGATCTCAAAGGTATTGTCGCGCAGTTGCCTGGAAATTTTCTCGATATTTTCGGCAATTGACATAAGTTCGGGGCTTTTCTGGTTTTCAGCAAAAAGACTGAGGCTTGCTTGTGTAGTTACCAATTCGCTCACCAGATTCATTAAATCATCCAGTTTGTCTGAAGATACCCTTATATTGCTGATAATTAGGCGCTTGACAGGCCCAGCTTCATCGGCCCGAATAGCGATAGTATCGTCTTCTCTGGAAGAATCGTTGTTAAGGGTTTTTGCGATAAACTCCTCAAGCTTTTTCAGATCTGTTGCCTGCTCTGATTGCATAAATGTATCAATAGCAGTTGCAAACGTTGACCTTGACAACATATTTGCATCTGCTATTTTTTGAATTGTTACCGTACAAACATCCTCAACAAAAATAAATACATCCTTGATATCGTCTATGGTTTTGTCTGTTGCCAGAAACACTTCCCAGCTCACATGGCACAATTCCGGGTCCAAATCATCAAAATTGGGTATAGCACTCTTCTTAAGATAGGCTTTACAATGTCCCAAAGTGTGAAGTTCGTCTACAAGCAATATGGGGTTGGTACCATTTCGAAATATTTCCGGATGGGGTCTAACGGTAATAAAATAGGTTGGAACCTGCTCGTATATTCTTGTAATCCCCACACTATCGGTGTTATCAGCCAACCTTGGAGCTTTGTTTGCCTTGCCGGCAGCGTTCTCTTTTGATTCCCCTTTGCTTATGATATGGTGAATGCGCGAAAGCAACAGCTGATGTTCTTTTTGTTCTGCAGGTGATAGCTCTTCTCCATTTTCAAGCAGCACCTTAAGATGATCAACCGCTGCCAGGGTTACATCCAGAACTTCTCTGCTTACCTGTAAAGAATCGTTTCTTACAAGGTCGTAAACTGTTTCCAGCTCATGAGTAAAGGCATCCATCTTGTCAAAACCAAACATGGAGCTCCCCCCCTTGAGAGAATGCATAACCCTGAACACCTCTTCAATGATCTTTTTGTCTGAGGGCTTTTCCTCCAGAATCAGCAAGGAATCTTCCAGACTGTTGATGAGATCATTGGCCTCTTCAAGAAATTTCTTTTTAAACTGCTCCATTATCTTACTACTTTACTGATTGCTGCAAGTAATTTTTCGGGCACAAAAGGTTTTACAATCCAGCCTGTTGCCCCGGCATCTTTGGCTTCCATCTTTTTGGCCTGCTGAGATTCTGTGGTAAGAAACAGGATGGGTACAAACTTGTAATCATCCTTGCTCCTAATCTCCTTTATCAAGGATATGCCATCCATCACGGGCATGTGTAGATCGGTAACCACCAAATCTATCTTTTCACCATTAAAATAGCGCAGAGCATCCTGTCCGTCAACGGCTGATAATACTTTATGCCCGGCATTAACAAGGGTAAATCCTACCACTTCCCTGATACTTTCAGAATCGTCAACAATTACTATCGTTTTTTCCATTTCCTGTGTGATTTTTATATTCTTCAATAGCCTTCAGACATCCTGTGGCCAAAGGCTTTCTCTTCTCTGAGTTACTTTATGATTTTCCCTATGGCAGCAATGAGCTTCTCGGGCATAAAAGGCTTAACAATCCAACCGGTGGCACCAGCCTGTTTGGCTTCCATTTTAATGCTGTGCTGCGATTCTGTTGTCAGGTAAAGAATAGGTATGTATTTGTAAAAATCCAGTTTACGGATTTCTTTGATCAATCCAATTCCATCCATATTAGGCATATGCAAATCAGTAATGACCAAATCAATGTGTTTCCCGTCGAGTTGCTTCAAGGCATCCACTCCGTCAATAGCAGTCAAAACAGCATAACCGGCGTTCTCCAGGGTAAAAATTACAACTTCTCTGATACTTTCTGAGTCATCGACAATTAGTATGGTTTTTTCCATATTCGTAAAAGTATATAGGCAATCGGGTGGATTGAATCCTTAGTGAGTATTATTTTAAAGGGTAGGCAATTCCTGCATTGGCAAGCAGTGTCTTCAAATCGTAAGGAAGATCCATCAGTATCTTCACTTTTTTCCCATCCCCTTCATGAGTCTTACGGTATGATTCTATCATCTGAAGGAAAGACACATCAATTCCAGCTACATCCCTGGCACAAAGCTCCAGGTTTGCAAAGTCCCCATTTATGGGTTGCAAAGTTGCCTTGATTTCAGCAGCATTTTGCAGGGTAAGATAGCCGCTAAAAATCATCCTGATTTTTTTTCCTTTGCCATCTTCTGATACGTCGGTCTGAAGTTTAAATGTTTGCATATCTTCCTTTTTTTAAGGGTGTGAGGGTAAGGGATATATTTGGTAATATCATTCAGGAGTTGTCAGAAAAATTCCACATCATTACCTTGTCTTGAATTGTCTGACTCTTCAGGTGTTTCAATGATTGCAGCAAATCCTTCTGCCTTTCCGGTGTTGAGAATACTATGGTTGTGAATAATTCTTTCAGACTTCATCGTATAATACTTCTGAATCTGTTCCAGCCCCTTTTTCTGTTCCAAACTGTCTGTATAACCATTACCCTGCCCAATGAGCAAAGCACTTACAGAATCAAACTTGCCTATAAGTTCATCAATGGTTTTCTCAAAAAAATCATAATACTTCACGTTGGCAACCACTTCTTTGCCCGCCGATACAATTTGCTGGCTTCTATCCAGGATTTCAGGCTGAAGTTCTTCAAGAAAGTCAAGATTGCTGATAACCTCAGCAAAACTCTTCTCAGCAGTATCCAGATTATGATTGATCCTTTCCATCCCCTTTTTGTTGTACACGTACAAATTGTTGTTTTTACCGAAATCTTTCAACTGTGCGTTTGTGTCCTTAAAAAGGGTTCGTATTTTATTTTTTTCAAAATGGTTGTCGGCATAAAGTTTCAGTATCTGCTGGGCCTGAGAAGCCGTTTCTCCTTCTTCGCTAACCAGGAGGTTGCCAAAACTGATTTTGTCAATAATGGTTTGCTCGATGGAATTTTCTATCAGTTCAAGATCCTGAAACTTTTCGAAGAGATTGTTAACAATTCGTTGAATCAGGCTTATATCTTCTGACAATGTATTAAATCTTCCAATATACTCCCGCTTATCGCTTATCAACTTACTAAAAGCTTCACTGATTCTCTCGCGCGAAACATGACTTCCCTGGTATTCAAAAACCGATATTGATTTAAAGATTCTTGCCAAAGCAGCCATATCCTGACCAATTTCGGTCATTTTTTTACTGATGTGATCAATGGCATTCTGATATTCCTTATTGGTATGCAGAAGCTGGGCAGTCTGAATTTCAATAATCTGTGGAATTTGCAGAAAAAAAGGATTAGGTACCGTATCTGTAGTTCTCTCTTGTGCTTTCTCATTGTTGTTTAGCTCTGCAATAATCAGTTTATGGGTTTGCTGAATATGTTCCATTTTCTGCCTGATAATATCGTGGTATTGCAGATTGGTAATGATGCTCCCAACACTACTGTTGCAATTTTTGGAAATCACATCTGTTTTTGCTTTTAAGTTAGCAGCCTCCTGGTTGTGTTTTTCAATAACAACAATTTCATTGCTAAGGGCATCCAGTTTTTTCAGTAAATCATTAAAAATAAAGTCTTTGATACCAGCCAAATCCTGGTACAAGGTTTTAAGATGATTTTGAATAACAAAAATATTTTCCTCAAATATCGGACAGGATTCTTTCACCTTGTTGATAACACCTTCAATGCGTGCCGATTCAATGTCGGAAAAATTTTTAAGACTCCTGTCGTAAAGGTTATTGGTAAGCTTTATATTGGAGAGCAAAAGCTTGAGAGAAGTCAGGTTTTGCCTGAAATTATTGATGGGCACAAACATCAGGCTGAAGTTGGACTGTATCCTCTCAAGAACCTCAAGATTAATGCTGAGCTCACCATCAAAAGAATGCAACTCTTGTTGAAATTCAACGAGACTGTTTTTAAGCACACCCAAACTGTTCAGGTTGCCTTCAGGTCCAATTTTCTCAAATGCCAGTGTTACATTTTTAGTAATATAACTGGCTCTTTCATGATTATGCTTGAGGGTTCTGTTCAGAGATAAAAAATCATCGGATGAACATTTGTGCAGTTCATGGATTTTTTTGTCGACTGTGAAAAGTGTCCTTAGAACCTGATCCAATACATTCAAATTTGCTTTCTTGTTGGGTGTATCTTTTACGTTCATAGGATCTGTTTTTTATCTGCCGCAATCGCGATTCTTCAATACTATAATGTGCGCTATGGCACAACAATTTATCATCAACTTGTTATACCGGCGACTCTGCCTGGTTATAATAAAATATCAGTTCGAGCGTTGAAGGAATGGAGGAAGAAATGGTTTCAAAAACCACATTTTCTCTCCATTGATCTCTTTTAACCAACTGGAGCCGGAAAATCCTGGGATAAATTTGCTTAACCCACATTTGATAAGAATTCTCTTTTGTTTCCATAGCTGTTGTATTAATACTGAAAACTTTTTGTCATTGAGCAATTCAATTATGCTTTCGATGGGTAAAATTAAACAGTGTGAGGTATGAATAAAACAGTAGAATTACGGCAAATTTCATGCGTCTTTTTAAGGGTTTCGCTGATTTTTGGGATACTGTAAAAGGAAGTATAAATTATCGTAATTTTGATCCTCTTAGCAAGAAAGAAAACTAATGAGCCGTTGTTATCTTGTTTCCTGAGGTAACCTCTTACGTTCTATACTGCAAACAAAAGGGCCAATACTATATCAGCATCAGGCAACACCTAAACCGGTTGCTGATTAAAAACAAACATAATAGATGCACATACTTATTACGGACGATCTGTATACCAACCGACTTCAGGCAGGTATAGTCATCGGCAGTCTGGGGCATACTTTTGATGAGGCAGTAAATGGAGATGAAGCCATTGAGAAACTCAGCAAGGCATCTTATGATTTGATATTAATGGATATTGAAATGCCTGTGAGGAATGGATTGGAGACTACCCGGTTCATCAGGACAAATTTCAGGGGGGAAAAGAAAAAAACCCCCATCATTGCCATTACAGCGCACAATCCGGAAGATTTTTTTGATAATTATGCTGACAAAGGTTTTAGTGGGCTTATCAGCAAACCCATAACAGAGGAAAAGCTAAGAAAAGTTTTAACCAGCGTGTATAAATAAAAAAGGCTGGCCTATGAGCCAACCTTTTTTTATATCTTTCATAAACTTCTGGCACTAGTCGCCACGCTGACGGCGTCCGTCTTCTCTTCTTTCTTCTTCTTTTGTTTCGTCACCACGTTGTCTGCGTCCGTCTTCTCTTCTTTCTTCTTCAGTTGCCTGATCACCGCGTTCTCTTCTGCCATCCTCACGTCTGCCGGCTGCTTCAGCAGCTTTTATGGAATCTGCGATAGCTTGTTGATTAGTAGTCAGAGGTGCAGGAGTTGCTGCAGGAGTTGTGGGTGCAGGGACTACCGCTTCATCTTGTTGAATTACAGTCTCGGCTTCCTCTTCTTGCCCGGCAGGCTGTGAGCCACCACCGCAGGAAACAAAGAAAAAGGGTATAACCAGTAATAAAATTCCGAAAATCTTTTTCATAGTTGGTTTGTTTTTATAGTTAGTAAGCAAATTGAGCACAAAGATAGGTTTTTTTTAAATGAAAAATAACTTATCGGAAAAATGCTTACTTTTGCAGTCCATTAAAAACAACAACCAATAATTATTTTTATTAACAAAAACCTATGAAAATGAAAAATTTAATGAAATTTGCAGCAGCCTTGACTATAGGGGCATTTCTTTTTACTGCATGTAGCGAAGATGAGGACGTAATCCTGAGCGTTCCTGCCGACGTTGTACTAGACCTGGGTGCAGAGTTTGATCCTATGGCCGGTGTAACTGTAGATGGTATTGACATTTCTAAAGTATCATGGCAAGCAATGCCCAACTGGAACATTTACGAAGTAAATCATTATGTATTTACCTATACTGCCGATGATCAAACAGCCGACAGAAATGTCTACATTTCAAGCAAACTACTTGCTGGAACTTATTCTGTTTCTGATCTGGAAGACGGCGAAACTTCTCCCTTCACTTATGATGTAACTGTTTTGCAGCATGTTGATGATTTTAACAAGCTTCTTATCCAGGGGTTTGCCGGTTTCTCAACTACCGCAAATGCTACCATTAACGGAAATGACATTACTGTTGCCCAATATAAGCCCTCAAGCTGGTTAGAAGGTGAAAGCATTTCTGCTACCGGTACTTATAACGGTGAAAACAGAGCTTTGGTTAGTTTTGATATTGTCATCAAGGAACTTGTAGGTGGAGAAATTGTAACCACATACAGCAAAGCCACTTACACTAAAATTGCCAACTAAAACCTTGTTTTAGTAAACGCAAATAAAAACCGTCTCAAAATTGTTTTTGAGACGGTTTTTTTATGCGCTGAATTGCAATAAAAAACTTCCATCACACATTGGTCACTTCCCCCTCGCTCTTTGCAATAATCACCGCTCCGCAGCTGTCACTCCAAACATTTACGGCAGTCCTGAACATATCCAGGATGCGATCTACTGCCAGGATCAGGCCAATTCCTTCCAGGGGAAGCCCCACTGCCGTGAGTATGATGGTCATAATCACCAGCCCGGCCATGGGAATTCCGGCCGCTCCAATAGATGCCAGCAGAGCCGTTATAACAATAATTATTTGTTGAAGTATACCCATCTCAATCCCATAAGCCTGCGCGATAAACAATACTGCGACACACTGATACAATGCTGTCCCGTCCATATTGATGGTAGCCCCGAGGGGTAAAACAAAACTGGTGGTTTTGTTTGACACCCCACTTTTAAACTCGACTGCCTCCATGGTTAAGGGCAGGGTGGCACTACTGCTGGAAGTGGAAAATGCGGTAAGCAAAGGCACCGACATGCCCCTTGCATGCTTTACCGGGTTGGCACGCCCCAGAAATTTGAGCAAAACAGGCAGGGTGATAAAGGCATGAATAGCCAAAGCCCCTATTACAGTTAACATGTAAATGCCCAAACTACCGAATACCATTAGCAGATTACCCGACTGTTCGGCTATCAAACCCGCAACTATGGCGAAAACACCCAGTGGGGTAAACTTTATTACAAACATGGTGATGCTCATCATCACCTCAAAAACTGCGTTGAAAAAATCAATAATAGGGGCACTATACCTTGCATTTACCTTTGTGGTGAAAAACCCAAAGAAAATAGCAAAGAAAATAATGGCCGGCAAATCGCCTTTTGCCATGGCATCAATGATATTGGTAGGAATGATTTTTATCAGGGTCTGACCAAAGCTATCCGCTGTTACATCCAGCTCCATCACTACCATGCTCAAACCCAGGTCTGCCCCTACCCCTGGCTTTATCAGATTTACCATTACAAGCCCGGTTACGATAGCAAATAAGCTTGTAAGTAAATAATAGGAGATGGTTTTTAAACTCATGCGTCCCAGGTTTTCACTACTTCCTATGCCTGTTACCCCCGACACAATCGAAGCAAAAATGAGTGGAATGATAATCATGCGCAATGCCCTGAGAAATACATCTCCCATCCAGGTAACATAATCCACTTGATTGGGAAACAGGATTCCAAATGCTATTGCCAGTAACAGGGCGATAAATATCTGCCAGTGTAATTGTATTTTATTCAACATACGCATCTTAAGTTAAATCATATACATATCTTCAAACAAAACAAGGTCTCACGAAATAAGTGAAATGATCTTATATTTCAGGCTGCTTTGTCCAATAATAAAACTTTATCCTCTTTATTCATTTTCCAGGATAACAATCGGCAATAATACAAAAAGTATCTCTTTGAGTGACCAATATTTTTTTCTTTTCTCAAAACACTGCAATCTTGACAGCTCAGAGCTAACAGCAATGCCATTTTGACCTGAAACTTTCTCTGCTTATCAATGGTTTATTCTTTGATATAAAAAATGCATTCATAACATTGTGAAAAATAGAATGCATAAAAAGAAAAACCAAACATCAAAATATATGACAACAGACAATTTCACATTAAAATCGCAGGAAGCGCTTCAAAAGGCGCAGGAGATTGCCATGGGCTTTCAGCACCAGGCAGTGGAAACCAGCCATTTACTCAAAGGTATTCTTACAGCCGATGATAGTGTAAGCCCATTTCTTCTGAAAAAATGCAACGTAAACTTACATACCCTCATACAGGTTGTCGACAGAGTTCTGGAATCCTACCCCAAAGTTACAGGAGGAAACGTTTACCTTTCGCAGGAAACCAACCAAACCCTGCAAAATGCACTACGCCAGTCAAAAGACCTGGGTGATGAATTTATCAGCATAGAGCACCTGCTGCTTGCATTGCTTAAAGGGAAAGACAATACTTCTACCCTGATGAAAGACAGCGGCCTTAACGAAAAGGATCTTAAACTCGCCATCACAGAGCTGCGAAAAGGTTCAAAAGTAACCAGCCAGTCGGCAGAAGAAACCTATAATGCTCTTGGCAAGTATGCAAGAGATTTGAATAAAGATGCCATTTCGGGCAAACTCGATCCTGTGATAGGTCGTGATGAGGAGATTCGGCGTATACTTCAGATTCTTTCGCGCCGCACCAAAAACAATCCCATCCTGATTGGAGAACCCGGCGTAGGAAAAACGGCCATTGCCGAGGGACTTGCCCATCGAATTATTAATGGTGATGTGCCCGAGAATCTTAAATCCAAAAAGATTTTCAGTCTTGATATGGGCTCCCTTATTGCCGGAGCCAAATACAAGGGTGAGTTTGAAGAACGTCTGAAAGCTGTAATCAAAGAAGTAGTTTCCTCAGATGGAGAAGTTGTACTGTTTATTGATGAAATACATACCCTTGTGGGTGCCGGAGGCAGCGGCGAGGGGGCCATGGATGCCGCCAACATACTGAAGCCGGCACTGGCACGCGGAGAGCTGCGTGCCATAGGGGCAACTACCCTGAAAGAGTATCAGCGATATTTCGAAAAAGACAAAGCCCTGGAAAGACGCTTTCAGACAGTATCGGTGGATGAACCGGACCGGACTGATGCAATCTCTATCCTCAGGGGATTGAAAGAACGCTATGAAACCCATCACCAGGTAAGAATCAAGGATGAGGCTATCGTGGCTGCTGTAGACCTCTCGCAACGATATATATCAGATCGCTTTCTTCCCGACAAGGCCATTGACCTCATTGATGAAGCTGCATCCAAGATGAGACTGGAGATGAATTCGGTGCCGGAGGAGCTTGATGAAGCGGAAAGAAGAATTCGCCAGCTGGAAATTGAAAAAGAAGCCATCAAGAGAGAAAAGGATGAATTGAAGCTTAAGGAGCTCAACGCAATACTGGCCAACCTTTACGAAGAGAAAAATCTGTTGAAAGCACGATGGGAGAGTGAAAAGGAGGTTGTGGAAGGTATCCAGAGCCAGAAAAAAGCCATTGAGCAACTCAAGTTCGAAGCCGAACAGGCCGAACGAAACGGGGATTTTGGTAAAGTTGCCGAAATCCGCTACGGACGCATGAAAGCTACTGAGGAAAAGCTGGAAAAACTGAAAGAGAAGCTTCTGGAAATGCAATCCGGAAACGCTATGATTAAAGAGGAAGTTACTTCAGAAGACATCGCAGATGTGGTTTCAAAATGGACGGGCATACCTGTAAGCCGCATGCTGCAGAGCGAACGGGAGAAATTGCTTACACTGGAAGATGAGCTTCACAAAAGGGTTATAGGGCAAGATGAAGCCATTGGGGCTGTTGCTGATGCCATCAGGCGAAGCCGGGCCGGACTGCAGGATCACAAACGACCCATTGGTTCCTTTATCTTTTTGGGAACCACCGGTGTGGGTAAAACCGAGCTGGCAAGAGCCCTGGCCGATTTTCTTTTCAACGACGAAAATGCCATGATACGCATTGATATGTCAGAATACCAGGAGAGGCATACTGTGAGCAGACTTATTGGTGCACCTCCCGGATACGTTGGATACGAGGAAAGTGGTCAGCTTACCGAGGCAGTCAGAAGAAAGCCTTACTCGGTAGTGTTGCTCGACGAAATAGAAAAAGCACACTCCGATGTCTTCAATATCCTGCTGCAGGTTCTCGATGAGGGTCGACTCACAGATAACAAAGGCAGAACTGCCGACTTTAAAAATACCATCATCATTATGACTTCCAATATCGGTTCGACACTGATACAGGAAAATTTTGAAAAAACTGATGAAAACAATTACGACCAGGTGATGGAAAAAACCCGCGACCAGGTGGCTGCTATTTTGAAAAAAACCATCAGGCCGGAATTTCTCAATCGGATAGATGAGATAATCATGTTTAAACCCCTGGTTTTTGATGAACTAAAAGAAATCGTAAAAATCCAGATGGAAAATGTTGCCGGCATGCTGGCAGAAAACGGCATTACTCTTACCACATCCGAACCGGCACTATACTGGATAGCCAAAGCGGGATTTGACCCTCAATATGGTGCAAGACCCCTGAAAAGGGCTATTCAGAAAACCATCCTCAACAGGTTGTCCAAAGAAATTCTGGCCGGCAGAATTTCGCGCGATTCACGTATTTCCATTCGTGTAAAGGACAATGAACTGGAGTTTGTAAACGAAACGTAAAAGTTTTGAGATTTAGCTTCGCAGCTACTTCGTGGTCTCGGTCGCTGTTGCTCTGTCGAAATGACAATGCGAAATAAAAAAAAAGAGAGGGCGGATAAGAAAAGGGGCGCTTGGCGCCCCTTTTCTTATCCGCCCATCTCTCTCGGTACTCTTTCCTTGCCTCTCAGTATCTTAAAATGGCCGCTATTTTATGGTGATTGCCGAGGGTTCCGTCATCAACAAAAACAACCTTCCCCCCTTTTTCCATCACGATTTCTGCCACTTCATCCACCGCATCGGGCATAATTTTATTATCAGGCAGATTACTGGTATCCAGCACCAGGGTATTATTCTCCTCCAAACCAGCACTGATATGGTATTCCTGCTCTGCCACCAGCGTACTTACGCGCCCTTCATTGGCCAAACGCCAGATGTCAGTAATTCCGGATGCCAATTTGCGGGCGCTTATGGCCTTTTGAAGGTCATTCAATGCCGAATGCCTCTCCTTTTTGGTTTTCTCACGCACCACTTCCCAGGCTTTTTTCCCGAGATCATGCACTGATACGGCTTCATAATTTCCTTCCAGCTGCCCGAATATGATGTCTTTTACATCTGCCACTTCCCGGTACAACGCAAGGTTTTTCTGTACCCCTGCCAATACAAGCAGCGTAGGGTCTACATGGTAATGGTTCAGGAAAATCTTATCCACTTTATTAAAAAACTCCTTTATCTGCTTCTCCTTTTCCCTGGAGAAGTCAGAAGGATTAAGCTCCAGCATGGGAAATTCGCTTTGAACCGGAAAACCGTTTTCTGTTAACTCAACGGCCTGATCCCGGAAACATGAAATCAACCTGGCCCTGAAAAGGCTCAAATCGAGAATATAATAATGGGTTGCCCTGTTAACACCCATGATAAGATCCCTGGTAGCAAACGTTTTGTCAATAATAAGACGTTCTCTTACCCTGAAGGGGATATCTACCATCTGCGATACTTCTTTACTGACAAAGAGTGCCAGCCCGTCTAATGTTCTACTGATATCAACCTGTGCAGCAAGCTTTTGAATTTTATCAATCAAATCTCTGGCATCTTTCTTACCAAGCTCCTGCTCCAGTTTGTCGCCAGCTTCACGCACCAGCTTTTTTATACGAATAGCATTCTTCTGATTATCGGGTGCTGTTCGATAGGTTGGTAAAATAATCGACACGCAAGGATATTCCTTCACCTGCATTAAGCTGTTCAATAATTGCTTGTCCATATTTTTTCTGTTTTAATGAAAATTCATCTGACGAATATAACGAATTTGCCCTTTAAAATCAAATGATTTAATAGTTATTGTGTTACAGGAATCCCAACTTTCGACTTACGGCAAACAGCAACAGGCGCTTAATTGAAATGTATGCGTTAGAATAAATTGATTGAAAAGTTATATATGGAAGCTATCTTAGTTGTTTTTTTCAGAACCCTTGCCGATCAGTTTGAAAAATGTCAAGGACAAAAACACCCTTAAGGCAACCAGAATAACCTTTTATGACTTTTTGCATTGGCCCTGAACAACAGAACAAATGTCCCACGTGGAAATAATTCCTATTTTTGCACAACAGTATACATTTATCCCGGATAAGAACCTTAAACTCCCTATACATTGAACACCCCGTTTTTTATAGCCCGCCGCATGGGTGCAGAAAAGAAAAACCTTACCGGGCTGGTTAAACTGATTGCCATCCTCTCCATATCACTGGGTCTTTCGGTGATGATCCTGGCAGTAGGTGTTGTTACAGGCTTTCAAAATGAGATCAAGAGCAAAGCCATTGGGTTTGGCTCTCACATCCAGATCACCAACTTTGACTATAACATCTCTTACGAAACACAACCTGTGAGTAAGAACCAGGAATTCTATGAAGAACTGGCTGCTACATCCGGTATTAAAAACATCCATGTATTTTCAACCAAACCCGGCATCATAAAAACCGACGATGAGATACACGGGGTAATATTCAAAGGGGTAGGCAGTGATTATGACTGGGAATTTTTCAGCAACCGAATGATTGATGGTGACATTACGATTTATAATGACAGCATCAGGAGCGACAACATCATTATCTCAGCCTACGTATCCCGCTTGCTGGGCATCAACGCCGGAGATGATGTTTTGCTTTATTTTATACAGGACCCGCCTCGTGTGCGAAGACTCAATATTTCAGGAATATATGAAACCGGGCTGGAAGAGCTGGATAAAATCTTTGTGCTGGGCGATATTCAACATGCACAAAGGCTTAACAACTGGGAGGCAGACCAGGTGGGAGGATTTGGTATAGTGCTGGAAAACTTCCGCCAGCTCGATCATTTCAATGAATTTGTACAAGAGATTATTCCTTACACCCTATACACCCGAACCATAGGGGAAATTTACCCCCAGATTTTTGACTGGCTGGCATTGCTGGACATGAACGTTTATGTAATAATTATCATCGTGATTCTGGTGGCTGGAATCAACATGATAACTACCCTGCTGATTTCAGTGCTTGAAAAAACCAACATGATAGGGATCCTAAAGGCACTTGGCGCCAGCAACAAGCATATCCGCAAAGTATTCCTGTATCATGCAGGATTTCTGATTGCAAGAGGGATGATCCTGGGGAACATCCTGGGTATCGGGCTTGGAGTTTTACAACAGCGTTTCGGAATAGTTACTCTCTCCCAGGAGTCTTATTTTGTGGATGTTGTACCCATAGAACTGAATATCCTTTACATTTTGCTCTTGAATGCAGGTACATTTGCTATTTGCATGACCATGCTGATTATGCCCAGTTACATTATTGCCAGGATATCACCCGTAAAAGCAATTACTTTTAGATAAAAAAAAGCCGTTTCATGAAGCATGAGACGGCTTAATTTGTATTTTTAAATTGTACTGTTTCCGGGTGGGTGGAAAAAATCAGAACAATAACCCAATGCTGAATACGATTTGTCGGGGGCGGGAATCAAAATTGTAAGTAGTTTCCCCAATTTCAATTCCATCTCCCAGGTTACTGAGTCCGAATTGATATTTCAGGTCCAGGGCTAAATTGCCAAGATTCATTCCGGCTCCTAACTGAAAGCCATAGGTAGCAGGATTAAAACGCTCCTTGAAACCAGACTCCTCAGAAGACAAGCCTGACGAGCTGTTCAGCAAAATACTGGCCACCGGCCCGATTCCTGCTCTCAGAGGTCCGATTTTAGCACCTACCATTACCGGAATATCAATATACGAAAACTTTTGCTGGAAAAAGCTGTCAGGCTCTCCCTCACGTTCAAGGACCAAATCATGCCCGGTAGATACAAACAAAAGTTCCGGCATCACAAATACTCCCATCAGAGAAATCTGCGCCATAACTCCAGCATGAAAACCGGTATAGGATTCACTAACGGTTTTGATTCGGGTTTGCGGGTCATCCAATTCATAGGTCTTGGAGGGAAGTCTGCTGAAATTCATTCCTCCACGTAAACCAAACGAAAACTGCGCCTGTGATACATGTACCACTCCAAGCAATAAGAAAAACAATAATGTCCGTTTCATTTTTTTGAATTTAATTCTTACTGAAAAAAATGAAATATCCACTAATCAGCGTATTCATTGAGAAGGCTAATAAGGTGGATATTCCATGATTGGCTAATTTTGTTTAAACAGTTTTACCATTAACCGTACCACAAAACCGAAAAATTAAGAGTCACTGAGGATTTTTAATTTTTCCTCCAATATGGAGATATCGGCCCTGGCGTCAGCTATCTTTTTCTCAAACTCCGCTTTTAACACATCAGCCTTTCTGGATGAGGCGAAAAAGCCTATGTTATTTTCCCACAGCTTGATATCATTCTGTAAACCATTGATTTTGTTTACAAGGAAGTTTCTTTCCTTATACATGATATTTTCAGCATTGGGCGAATTCTTCAGGTTTTCTATTTTGTTTTTAAACCCAATGGCAGACTTTGCCTTCCGACTGATGTTAAGCTTATCAAACTGCTCATTTACAACCGCTCTGAACTCATTCTGGATTTTGTCTTTTTCCTTGATGGGAACATGACCAATTTCCATCCATTGACGTTGAAAATCCTTCAGTGTATTAAGATTTTCTGTACTGTCTTTAGAATACTCGTAGGTTTTCACCGTTTCGATAAGTTCTTTTTTCTTGTTGAGATTTTCTTCCTGTTTTTCTCCGATATTGGAGAAATATTCTGCTTTTCTGTTGAAAAACTCATCACATGCTGCTCTGAATCTTTTCCATACTTTATCAGAAAACTTTTTGGGTACAGGACCAATCTTTTTCCATTGCTGTTGCAGTAAAATAAGTTCATCCGTGGTTTGCTTCCAGTCTTCACTGTCTTTGGCTGCTTCAGCCTGCACACAAAGGTTGAGCTTTTGATTGTAGTTTTCGGTCTGATCTTCTTTATAACGGAAGAAGAAATCTTTCTTGTTTTTGAAGAAAGTATCCAGTGCTGTCCTGAATCTTACCCAAACTTCGTCATTAACTTTTTTGGGGGCGAAGCCGATGGACTTCCAAAGCTTGAAAAGCTCGTTTACCTTATCTGTGGCTTCCTGCCATTTTCGCGGAGAGTCAGAAGTAAAATCAGTGAGCTGTTCTGCCTGTTCGCACAAAAGCACCTTGGCGGCAAAGTTTTTGGTTTGTTCTTCTCTTAGCGAATCATAGTAGGCTTGCCTTCTGTCGTTCAAGGTATCAGATGCCGTTTTGAACCGTTCCCATATTTCATCTTTCTTGTCCTTGGGAACAGGACCTGTTTCTTTCCAGGCATCATGAAGCTTTTGCAGCTTCTGAAAGGATTTGTTAACAGATGTTTCCAGCAACAACTCTTCTGCCTTCTCACAAAGTTCGGCTTTGGCTTCCAGGTTTTTTTTCAGATCAAGATCCCTGAGTTCTTTGTTGATTTTTACCTTATCAAAAAACTTCTCTACCAGGAAATGGTAGTTGTTCCAGAGTGTACTCTTGGCACCCTGGGGAACAGGTCCTAATTCACGCCATTTGTCCTGAAGCTCTTTAAAGACATCATAGGTCTTTTTTAACTCCTCCTCCGATTCAATCAGATTGCGCAATTCTTCCAGAATTTCTTCCTTTACCTTGAGGTTATCTTGTTTTTGTTTCTCGGCAGCCTGATCGAATATGTATTTTTTTTGTTTGTAGACACCAAAAGCTTTGTCAAACCTAACCACGAGCTCATCTACAGGTTTTTCTGCAGCTTCTTCGGTTTCTTGCTGGTCAGTTTTCTCAAGATTCTTTTCGTATTCACTTACACTTTGTTCTTTGATGTAATTCCTGAAAGCTACTTTGATATAGCCTATATGCTTTCGTATGTAATTGATGTTATTGCTATCTACCAGTGCTTCAATAGCTTCTACCAGCTCTGCCTTGGTTAAGCTGTTATACCTGGCAGTAAGATCTTCTGCTTCGGTTTCGCTTTTGTCATCATCTTCCTGCTCA
>RECE01000010.1 GCA_007694165.1 Bacteroidota bacterium | reverse complement strand
TTGACCCGGCTCGTAAAGGAGAGAACGTTGGAAGATGAAGCAACATCAGGATTATGATAGTATCAACAATGAGCATTTTATGGGAAAACTCTTTCTGTTCCATTGAATGCAAAGCAAGTGAATTTAAACCTTGTACACCCTAACAATAGCATTTGATGGCTCATAAATACGGCAAAACCTGGTGGGGTCAGCAATGGCTCAATGCCCTTGAAAGAATTGACTACAGCAATCGTCTGCCCCGTGGGCGCAACTATGCCTCTAAGGGCGCTGTAAAAAGTATCGACATTAAAAAGAATGTGATCATGGCCAGGGTTGCCGGCTCCAGGCCTTCACCCTACAAGGTGACCATGACTGTCCCTTTGTTCAGTGCTCCCCAGCAAAACCAGTTGCTGGATGCCATCCTAAACAACCGGATTCTGCTCTCCCGCCTGCTCAACCGCGAATTGCCGGGCAGTTTGCTGAAAATTGCGGAGAATAACAACATTCAAATCTTTCCCAAAAGTTGGAAAGATATTGAAATGACTTGCTCCTGTCCGGACTGGGCAGTGCCCTGCAAGCATATTGCTTCGGTAGTATATACGCTGGCACATGGTATTGATGAGAATCCCTTTCTGGTTTTTGAATTGCATGGCTTTGACATCATTAAAGCTTTGGATAAGCAAGGGGTCAAAGTGGAAGAACTTAAAAAGGAGAAAATACCGGAACTAACCGAACTCTTTGCTGCACCAAATTCAAAGCAAAAAGCAGGAAAGGCAGAACAACCAGAGCTGCCTGACTTCACCCAGTTGCCCGATATGACTGGTTTTTTGGGTAAATTGCTCGTTCCTAATCCCATTTTTTATGACCGGGATTTCAGGGAAATCATTGACCAGTCCCTTAAGAAGCTCAGCCGTTTTGCTGAAAAATTTCAGCATATCGCAGATGAACGTATCGCTATGATACACCCGGGCAGTAGTTTGAATCTGGTGGCTGACAAAGATGTATTGCTGGAAGCACGGGTATGGGATGGCAAGGAAGAAAAAGAGATTGATATGGGCCTGTATTATGCACTGGGGCATCTTGATCGATTGGCTTCAGAAAACCGACTCGTCTTGTATGACCCATCCTTTCAGCTGCTCTGGGATATGTTTGGGTTTGTGCAGGTACTTATGATAAAATCAGCCATAGTGCCAAGGCTGTTGAGCGTAGAACCCGGAGTTTACGCCATTCAGTGGATTCCTGCCCGTATGGATGCGGATATCAGGAATCAATGTGAACATTTCGAAAAAAGGCTTGCCCAATTGTCTTTGGTTCACTACATGGGCGATTCACCAAAAAACAATACCATCCCTTTCAAACCAGAAGAACAGCTCAACCTGTTTTGCAGTAATCTTACCAGTTTGTGTTTTATTCAGTGTGTCAACCTGGAAGCCTTCAGTACGCCCGGATATGGCAACTGGCATCCATTGATATCGATGTTCTTTGCCGGGCATATCATTGATTTTGGCCCAAATAAAAATTCCATTCCCTCCATCATTCATATCTGGCTGCGCCGTTTGTTTGTGGTGCAGGGCAATGTTGTTCCGCTGCTCAGGGTGGATGAAGATGAAGAGAAGGATGGATTCATGGTAATAGTGGATGTGGAGCTAAAAGCAGAATCGCAGGTGCTGACTCTTGCTGAGTTTATGGAAACACCCACGCTTACAGATCAGCAGATTCCGCTGCTGAGAGACCTTGCCTTGCTGGCAGATTATCTCCCTGATCTGGAAAGTGCATTGGAAAACCAGCAGGGAAAGTGGTATCCGGCCCGGGATTTTGAAAATGTACTGCTGGAAATTCTTCCCCTGATAAAAATGCTGGGCATCAGCATCGCATTGCCCCCGGCCCTGAAGCACCTCATCAGGCCAACGGCCGGGCTGCGTGTAAAAGAAAAGCAAAGCCGCCTCTCCCAGAGTTTTACCTCCATTACCGATATTCTCGATTATGACTGGGGTGTGGCGCTGGGCGATACCATGATGGATGAAAGGGAGTTCCATGCATTGGTGGGCAGCAAGCGGGGGCTGGTGAAATTCAGAAACTCTTACCTGCTGGTGAGCCAGGAAGACATGGAGAAATTGTACAAACAACTCACCCGTAAAAACGAACTCTCATCGCTGGATTTGCTCAGAGCCACCCTGGCTGAAGAGCACGAAAATGCTCCTGTACTCATTAACCAGGACCTGAAAAATAAAATCAAAGGACTGCTGACTCCCGAAAAACTGGATGTACCCGATGGTATCCGGGCTACCCTGCGCCCATATCAACTTGCCGGTTTCCAGTGGCTGGTGGCCAACAGCAAGCTGGGGCTGGGTTCACTTATTGCCGATGATATGGGAATGGGAAAAACCATTCAGGTGATTTCAGCTCTGCAGTACTTTAAAGATACGGGCCTTATCAACTCAAAACGCAAAGCCATCGTGGTAGCCCCCACCAGCCTCCTTTCCAACTGGCAAAAAGAGCTGGAGAAATTTGCCCCCGGTTTAATTCCGGCAGTGTATCATGGTGCACAAAGAGCACTTCCTGCTGACGATTACGATGTACTGCTTACCTCTTATGGTTTGGCACGCAATGATCACGATGTTCTTTCCAAACCCCGCTGGTATGCTTTGGTAATTGACGAATCGCAGGCCATCAAAAATCCGTCGGCCGAACAAACCAAGGCCATCAAAAAGATTAAAGCCGATGTGAAAATTGCCATGAGCGGCACCCCGGTTGAAAACCGACTGAGCGACTACTGGAGCGTATTCGATTTTATCAACAAAGGATACCTGGGTGGGTTGAAAAGCTTTCAGGAGAAATTTGCCAACCCTATTCAGAAGGATCATGACCGGCAGAAAGCTGAAATTTTTCGCAAAGCTACAC
>RECE01000338.1 GCA_007694165.1 Bacteroidota bacterium | reverse complement strand
CCGATACAATATCTTTTCAGATACTGTTTTTCAGGTTATTACACACCATCAGCAACGAATTAGCAACAAATAATGGTGACATTTTAGTAAGAAAAATATAATAATCGGAAAATTAGGAATGGGAAGGTTCAAAAAAACCGCTCCACAAAGGAAGCGGTTTTTCAGGAAAACAATAAGGGTTCCTTAATTCATTATCTTTCTGATTTTACAGAAATTATTAAGGTGGAAGGAATTTCCTTTAGCCAGTAGTACGATGACTCAACCGCTTTTATCCAGCTGGATTCACTGATAAGCATTAAGGAGTGTTGGGATAACAAGTCAGCCGACATGGGGGTTTTAGCAAGGATGTTGATATGATTGGGAGCAACCTGTTCAATGCGTTTAATAGATTCTTTCATGGGTATATTCTTCTCCAGGGCTCCCACCAGGTCAATGATAGTAATCTGTGCGTTTGAGTTCTTAATCAGCTTCTGCGCAAATTTAACCAGTAAAATATCTGAATCGGACATTACAGGAAAAATGATTCTGTTGGTATTGGTCAAACCTTTGTCAATCAGAATTCCTACTGTAACATTACTCCGGGAGAGAATCATTTGATTTTTGGGGTTGAAAGGGTTTTGACCAAAAAGACTTTCTTTTCCCAATACCTGGTTGATAATTTTATCAGGGCTGATAATGCGGGTTGTGAATCCCAGCACTTTACCCAACAGGTTTCCTTCATAAATGGATTGCCCCAACCCAATTAGCAACAAATCATAATTACCTTTATTTACAATTTCGGTAATGTCGTATTCTATATCGCCCGATGCTTTAAAAAAGGTTGAGAATTTCTGATTCAATTTAGTGGATTCATCTATAACTTCTTCAAAGATTTTTTCTTCGTATTCCTTAAGGGAATACTGATGAAACTCACTGCTGGGTGCCAGGTGCATGGCTGTAATGGTAGCATTTTCGTTCATCGATTTTACAAATCCGTGGGCCAGTCGCAACAACGACCTTCCCATAGAAGGATTGGCAAAGGAAAATAGCACATTGTATTTGCTGGTCTGTATCAGTTCACTGGCAACCTTATTATCTGTTGCTTTAAAAATCCGGTTGATTAATGATAATAGAGGACTGGTAAGGAGTGTATTGAAAAGGGCCATTATAACCAATATGGTAAAAACTTCCGGAGAAAAAATCCCCAGGTCATACCCTATATTTAACACAATCAGCACCATTAATCCCCGGGTATTCATAAGGGTGCCAAGAATTAAGCTATCCTTCCAGTCCTGACCGAAGATTCTTGCTACCAATGTGGTGCCAAGCAGTTTCCCGGCTATTGCAACTAATATTATTAAACCGGTAATTTTCCATAACTCAGGGTCATCAATAAGTCCTATTTGTGTGCGCAAACCTGTAGAAACAAAAAACAGGGGCAATAATAATACAACAGCAATATCTTCAATTTTTTCGATGAGAAGACTTCTGAATTTTGAATTTTCGGGCATGATAGCACCCGCCAGAAATGCTCCAAACAATGCGTGTATCCCGATGAGTTCCGCGATTAAAGAAGAAAGTAAAAGCGTGAAAAAGAATATGGAAACTATGGTTTTGGTAATACTCTCCCTGGTTGGATGTAAGTCGCCTACACGCTGTAAAAATGGCCTTACAAGCTTGAACATCAGAAAAATATACAGAACGCCAAAAATCAACGTATAAGATGCACTTGCTAAAGAACCCGACCTTATGATGGAAATGATGACAGCAAGCAACGACCAGACCAATAAATCGTTAGATGCGGCACAAGCCATGACAATGGTGCCGGTTTTTGTGCGATGAATGCCCCTTTCGAGAGCAATCCGTGCCAATACCGGGAATGCCGAGATGCTCATGGAGATACTAAAGAACAGGGCAAAAAACAAAAAAGACACATTAGCCGGAGCAAGGGGCTGGTAAAGAAACCAGGCAAGTATAAATCCGGAAATAAAAGGAATAATGGCACTGGCATGACCAATAATAATGGCGTCGCCCGCCTTTGCCCTGAGAACCCGTAGGTCGAGCCCGAGACCAATGGAAAACATAAACAACATTAATCCAATCTGGCTGACCAGATGAAGGTTATTTAGGGAGTTTTCGGGGAAAACTAACCCCATCAGGTCGGGAAAATAATAGCCAATAATAGAAGGGCCCAACACAATACCAGCAATGATTTCGCCCATCACCACGGGTTGTCCAAGTTTTTTAAATACCCAACCGCAGATGCGGGCTACCAGTATAATCAATACAATCTGGGTAAGTAAAACAGAAAGGGGATTTTGCAGATTTCTGAAAATCAATAAAAAGAAATTTTCCTGACTTTTTTCTGATGGGTATAAGGGTACTATCACTTTTTCAGCCTGCAGCAAAATGCCAGCAGGTATCATATATATCAGTACCAACAACAACAAAACTGCAGCTGTCACATAGAAAATTGCAACTTTATACTTGTACATAAATCATCAGCTGGAAACAAACATTTATCACTTGAAAATCTCAGTCATAAAATTACTATTAGTCAGATTGATACAACATTATTTTTTTATCCATAATCGATTATTACTGATTGTTTGTACTTAGCCAATCATGTTCGTTTCATATGGAATACCCGGATAGGCGATAATCATATTATTGCCATTACACCTGGACGCAAGCTTTCGGGGAAGCTTGTCGGCAAAAGGAATCCAGCTCATAGAATTGGGCCTGGCACCAAAAGCAAAAATGACATCATTGCTTCTGAGCAAGGAAATGAATTGTTCAAACTGGTCTCCCTTATCGTGAAATGAATGGAACTGAATGTCAACATTTGTCTTTTTGCTGCCCACGATGGTTCTCATTATTTCAGATATTTCACCGTCGGCAGCCAGTAACAAGGGGGTATTCATTCCTTTTGAAAGGTTTAAAAGAGCTTTCAGCACATGATTAAAGCCAGGTTCCTTTATGGTTTTGTTTGGTAGGTAAACGACTATCCTGGAGTTTGTCATCATAGATTTACCCACTTTACAAACCAGAATGGTTTGAGAACTTTTCTCAAGCAACTGGTCGAGCACACCGCCAAAAATTCGCTCCTGGGGAGTAATATGGCCATTCCAGCCCATGATTATTAAATCAGCATGTTCTTCCAAAGCAGCACGGGAAATACCTTTGGCAATATTCACATCAATTCGCTTTAACAGATTTAGATTTAACCCTGCGGAGATGGCATAATCGGATGCTTTGCTGAGCAGACTTTCTCCTTTATCCAATTCTTCATCGAGTTTGGATTGTTCTGTTATTACTGCCAGTGCTGATACCCTTTCAACCGTATGGTTTTTTAAAATCATGGCTACCGATAACAAGTGGTTTGCCGTAGATGGGTTTGAAAGGGGAACAAGAATATGAGGCATTTTCACACTTTCAAACTTTTCACCGCCACTGGCGAGCACTATTTTTTTCCCGTAATGCTCAACAATCCATGGCCCGATTATACATGTAACCAGTATCATCAACACGACACCATTTAAAATTTCGTCACCTATAATCCCCAGCCGGTAACCCACAAGTGTTGCAGCAAGAGTTGCTGCAGCTTCCGTAGTCGACAGTCCAAATATCACCCATCCTTCAGCTTTTGAAAACCTGAAAATTCTTTGGGTAATTTTCGATGAAACATACTTTGTAGCCATATTGGCAGCAAGCATGGTAACCATAATCAACCATGATGATGGTGAGTTAATCAAAACTTCAACATCTACCATCATTCCTATGAATAACAGAAAGAAGGGGATAAATAAAGAGTTACCAACAAATTGAACCCTGTTCATTAGCTGGCTGGAAGCAGGTATCATCCTGTTTAACACCAGCCCGGCAAGAAACGCCCCAACAATGGGTTCTATACCAATTACCCTTGCAAGATAAGAACACAGAAAAGCTACAGCCAATACAAAATGCAATTGCATTATTCCATCGTCCACCATACGGAAAAAGTGCCTTCCAATAATGGGCAGTAAATACACTATACCAAGAAAATAGACTACCGAAAGCACAGTAAGAGAAACCCAAAAGGACGCATCAAGGCCACCGTTCACCGAACGGGCCACAACCGCCAACACCAGCAGGGCCAGGGTGTCAGTAAATATGGTTCCCCCCACAGCAGTTACTACAGCTCTGTTTCGAACTATACCCAGCTTTGTAATAATGGGATAACCAACCAGGGTATGCGACGCAAACATGCTTGCTATTAAAACTGAGGCTGCCCACGAGAATCCCATTGCACGGAAAAGCATTGTTCCAAACACCTGTGGAATTAAGAATGTGAGAAGGCCAAATACAATACTCTGGTTTTTATTTTTCTTAAAGTCGAGCAGATTGATTTCAAGCCCTGCCAGAAACATAATGTACAGAAGGCCAATAGACCCCAATAATTCGATGGCCGAAGACATGGCAATAATATTAAACCCGTTAGGCCCAACAATTACTCCGGCTATTATAATACCCACAATCCCAGGCAATTTTATTTTACGAAAAAGTATGGGTGCAAAAAGAATAATCAGTAACAATACTAAAAACAGCAATACATTGTCGGTAATGGGGAAAGCTATACTATTCATATTTCCTTGTTTTACATTTTTGCCCACAAGGTATTATGATTTAGAGAAAGTAAAAGCCAGCCTGAAATGAACAAGTATCCTGATGCAATGAAACAGGAATTTATTGTAATAAGTACAATTTAGGGATTACCTGTGCTCTTTGTGCAATTTGTATAGAGCACGAACACTTTTTTTTGTCCACCAAAAACTCGTGCATTATTGCAATTTATCCGGCAGGTCCGCCAAAACTTATGAACCCAGGTTTTATCCAGAATTTACACGCTTCTTTGAAAGTCGGTTTCTCCATTCGTCAGATTATTATATTTCTGCTGGGCAGTCTTTTATAAGCCAACTGCCCACAGCACCTGCCCAAAAGTGGCGGTTCAGTGGTTACACGCTTTTGGCTTCTATCAAAGTTCCTGCCTGGTTGCCAGTAAAGTTCTTTGTAAACCTAATTGGTTAAATGAAATAAATAATGCTATCTCTAATAAGCCTAAAACGCCCCAAGGATCAATTAAAACCACCTCTGAGGTATTCTTTGGTTTTTTCTTCTTTGGGGTTTCCGAAAAACTCCTCAGTCGTTGCTTGTTCAATAACATCTCCCAAATACATGAATACCACGTAATCAGCGATGCGTTGTGCCTGCCTTAACACATGGGTTACCAGTACAATGGTATAATCCTTTTTAAGTTCAGCAAACTGATTCTCTATTATACGTGCTGATAAGGGGTCGAGTGCCGATGTGGGCTCGTCGGCCAGGATAATTTCCGGGTTCACCGCCAGCCCGCGTGCCAAACACAATCGTTGTTGCTGGCCAATGCTCAGACGAGATGCCGGATCATCCAGCCGATCCTTTACTTCTTCCCAGAGGTTGGCTTTTCGCAAATATTTTTCAACCAGCGGAGCAAGGTTTTTCCTTCGGTGTATTCCTTTCAGTTTCAAACCGTAGGCTACATTGCTAAAAATGCTCATAGGAAGCGGAGAAGGGCGCTGTGACAACAATCCCATTTTTTGCCGGATGCTCACTAAATCGGAAGAAGGATGAAGAATGTCTTCGTTTTCCAGAAGAATCGAACCACTAATATTGACATGATCCTGCAATTCAACCAACCTGTTCATGCTTTTCATCAGGGTTGTTTTTCCACATCCTGAAGGCCCCAGTATCACGGTAACTTTATTTTCCGGTATGTCAATATTCACATTTCTCAAAATTTGCTGTTTGTCAAATGACAGGTTCAAATCCCGGATTTTTATTTTTGCGTTATCCATCTTATAGGTTATTTTATATTTGATTTACTATATTTTCCGCCCAGCAACCTGGTAGCTATGCTGATGATCAGAATGATTAATGTTAGAATCACAGCAGCAGCATAGGCTCTGTTCTGTACTTCGGGGATGGGTGAGCCCAATTGAAAAAATACCGCCAGGGGCAATGTGGCTGTTTGTTGGAGTAAAGATGTGGGTATATTATCGGTATAGCCTGTAGTAAAAAGTACAGAAGCCACATCGCCGATGCCACGACCAAAAGCAAGGAGTACCGCCGTGATAATACCCGGCAGGGTTTGCCGAACCATCACCTTAAAAGCTACCTCCGATCGTGTTGAGCCCAATGAGAAAGCCGATTCAAGGAGCGAAAGAGGCACATTTTTCATCACCTCGTCCATTGAACGAACCATAATAGGCAGGATGAAGATGGCCACGGTTATGATCCCGGCAAGCAAACTTGCTTTTATACCAAAATAGATCATGAGTGTAAACCCAAATGCACCGTAAACAATGGAAGGGATACCCCACAACAAGTCAAGAACAAAGCGAATGGTGTTGACGGTTCGTTTTTTGGCGCGCATGTGGATATTCATTGCCAGCGCCACGGGAAGACTAAACAAAAGTGCAAGAAACACCGATCCGGCCGAAAGGTACAGTGACCCTATTATGGCATTGAGAATACCACCTTCGCGGCCAAAATAATAACCTCCTTTGGGAGTTTGACTTACCATTTCCCAACTAAGATAAGGAAGCCCTTTGGCAAAAATGCTAATCAGAATTATCCCCAGTAACAAAACAAGGGATATTGTACATATTAGCATCAGGTAATAGAAAAGTTTTTCTTCCAATTTTCTCAACCACATAATTTTATTGATTTTTCTCCAGATGCACTATTGCCCACCTGGAAAGTACGTTAAAAAAGATCACAACAACCATCAACAACAATGCTGCAAACATCAATGCAGAATCGAACATTGGAATGGAGAGCATTTCGCCATAATTGTTTGCAATAAGAGCCGGCAACGGATAACCAGGGTCAAAGATATTCAGTGGGATACCAACAACGTTTCCTACTACCATAAGCACGGCAATGGTTTCGCCAAAGGCACGTGAAAGTCCCAGCCCGAAAGCCGATACAATACCCGGAAATGTTTTTCTTATCAAAACATGCTTTATGGTATGCCACTTAGAAGCACCCAGGGAATAAGATGCTTCGAATAAATCGTGCGGTACCGTTCGAAAAATCTCAATAAGAATATTCAGAATAAAAGGAATTAGCATAACCGATAACACAAATCCTCCGGCCAAAATGCTAAACCCGGATGTTTCAAAGCCAAATGCCGGAGCTATGTATTTTCCTATGGCCGGAACAATAAGCAATATACCCCATACCCCATATATTACCGATGGGATACCTGCAAGAATATCTATTACAGGTTGCATAAAAGTCAGTAATCTCCTTGAGCCGTATTGCGTTAGAAAAATTGCTGAAAGCATGCAAATGGGCGCTGTGAGCACCAGTCCCAAAAAGGTGACCCATACAGAGCTGACAATAAAAGGCAGAAAGCCAAATTCACCTGCCAGCGGACGCCAAACCGAAGAGAACAAAAGGTCGGATAAGCCACTGTGCCCCATAATGAGCCACGATTTGTAAAAAAGACTTAGGCCAATAAGTACCGGAAGCAGCATGATCAACACCACCATAGTCTTAACCCAGGCACTCAGCACCCTATCTCTTATTTTTCTTATTCTGAAATAAATATCCATAGTTTTAATTTTAATTACAGGCATCACGCTTCCGGTTCTGATTTCACTGTTTGAAAAAAACCGGCCTTACAGTAAGCATTGCGAAGGCCCAATGCGCCCACTCGTCTTTACTTCCACCCCTGATCACTTCCATCGATGATGTACCAAACATAACTGAATAACCAAGCTGTAACTGAGCTGCTTCATTGATGGTATAATTGAGGGTAAAATCGGTTTCCAGACCCAGATAACGATTTATAGGCTGGTTTTCCACAACATATTCATTTCCCAGATAGAAAAGGTGTAGGTCGATGTCAAAAGTCAATTTTTGCCCTGTGGTGAATCTGTTCTTCCAAAAAGGATTTAACAGACCTGCTCCTCGGGTGTGGACAGCAAAATTGGTAAAATAGTCCATATATCCGTTATGAGCATGACCTGTACCATGCGTGGGATCAAAAACTCTGTATTTTGAATCGATTTGTGTAGCATCGTTTCCTGAAAAATACTCGGCACCCAAGGATGTACGCCATAGAGGAATGGCTCTCCAGCCAAGTTCCGAACGCAGGTACCGGGCTTCTATTTGCTGTCCGTTGACTGTCCGTCCGTTCTGAAAGCCGGGATTGAGCATGAATTGAAGATTGCCCGAAGCCCAGGTAAAGTAAGGAGCAATTGTACCCCTTACATATAATGCATGCGATTGCTGATTTTCATACCCGTCCGCGATACCCAGCAACGACAATCTTGCACCCTGAAACAATGGCGCATGAAGCCACAGAAAGCTCATAAACTTATAATTATTAACAGGATAGTGAGTACCAAAATTGTTCAGGTTCTGGTTGATGTTTTGTCCCTTTTGATTAAAAGCAGCCCCAACATGCAGTTCAGCTCTTTGTGTAAGATATTTGAGCAGCACAACATCATGTTTCTGTCCCTGTTGTAGCCAGTTATTGATGGCCAGAAACCTTTGGTTATCGTATTGAAGGTGTTGACGCCCTACCTTTAAAAATAGACTGTCTTTAAAAAATAATTCTACCCATGCCTGGTGTATTTCCATAGCCGGATCAAGCGTTTTTTGTGACGACTGACCCCACACCCTTACATCCTGAAATGACACATAAGTGGTAATCATCTGATGCTGATGCTGGAGATTTAACCGTGTTCGCTGATATACAAATCCGGCAGGCTTCTCTTCAGGCAATGGCATACGACGATATCCTTCGCGATATTCTGTTCTGGGTCTTATCTCACCCGATAAGGTGAATTGAGCAACTGCTGCAGGCAGCATCCAGAGCAAAAAAAGGCCAGTAACTAAGAAATTCTCTTTCACCATTGCATCTAATTATTTAGTTTACTGGGGTATTTCAGTGGATGGAATTTCTGCCAGTTTTTGCTGCTGCAATAGCAAAGCATCCTCAGATAATGCCACATAACCGGCCTCCCCTACAAACGCTTGCCCTTTATCAACAATCCATTTCAGAAATTCAACTGCAGCAATGTTTTTGACATGTCCATGAGTAACAAAATACAACTCCCGGGCAGGGGGTGAGGGATAGCGCCCCTCAGCAATGGCAAGCATCAGCTGGTCAAGGTCATCGTAAAAATTTTCTTCGGGATCAATAACCCCATTGCCGTTCACATCGATGGGAATAATGCCAAGTCCGGGAAAAAGCCTGCGGGTATTAATGTCGTAGGCAAAAGCAATATTATTGTAGCCCATACCCAACCGATCGTTTTTGACAACCTCTGCTATTCCGGGATCACCAAAAACACCAATACCCAAAAGATCTTCCTGGTTTTTGCCCAGGTAATGTGCCCATATTTCAGCCGCTCCGCAGGCATCTGAGCGGGTAAAAAGGTTTATGGTATTGTTGTTTCCCTGCAATCCGAGATAATTCTCCCAATATTTCCTTCCTTCATTCAGGAATATATCCTGAAACTTCTCTCGGGTTAATCCCTGACTTCGAATGGCTTCAGCAAAGGGGTTGCCAGTGTTAAACGTAGGTAAAACGGCATCCTTAGCCACCCCTATGAACCAGGCACCGCGGCTGGTCTCAACTTCGGTGATTTCTCGGGAAACCATAGCTATATCCACCATATTTCCCAGTACATCGGCCATTCCTTTGCCTGCACCGCCGGCAGAAATGTCGATCTGAACTTTGGGATGTGCCTTGCGAAATTCATCTGCCCATTTTACCGTGAGCGGATACATAGCCCAGGCTCCTGATATACTGACTCGTCCGTATAGGTTGCCATCTTCATCGTATCCTGATCCTCTGTCTTGTCCGCAGGATGATACAATTAGAAGTAGCAGAATCAATCTTATTGGGTTTAAAATTTTCTTTTTCATACGTCAAGCATTTAAGTTTAAAAAGTCTATAGAGTATATAGACTAATAGGAATAAAAATAATTAATCTGTTTTTAAAAATCAAGAAAAAAATGATTTATTTTGCTTTTGTCCTGTAAAACAAGATGTTTATAGGAGTTTCAGCTTAGAATCGTCTTTGCCGTAAAGCTGTTTAAGTGCTTCCTCTTTTCCCAAAATATCGCTAAGAGTAGTTTGCTCAAGGTAGTTGGCTGTTGCATCTCTGAGGTCACGAAAAACTTTTTTAATACCACATGTGCTTTCGTTACGACATTGTTTGCAACTTTCATAAGAAATAATACAGGCACACGGAATGAGTCCCAAAGCCCCATTAAAATTTCGCGTAATAAAAGCCAGATTTATTTCATCAGGTTTGCTGATAAGGTAATATCCTCCTCCCTTCCCTTTTTTGCTGTTTACCAGTCCAAGGATTTTGAGGTCAACCAGAATAGATTCAAGGAATTTTTGAGGAATCTTCTCTTCTATGGCAATGGTTTTGATTAAAACTGGCCCCTGGTTGTACTTGCGTGCCAGGTTTACCAGCGCATATATGGCATATTGGGTTTTTTTTGAGAGCATATCAATATTTTTGGATCATTGTTAGGCAAATATAAAATTCTTTTTTATCCGGAAATAATTTGTTTTTTGCCTTATGCCTCCTCAACCCTATTTGGGAACCTGTATAAAGAATGTTAAAGATTTCAAAGAACGAAACACACAAATGGTAATAAGTAAAAATTTAGGGATTACCTGTGCTCCTTGTGGAGTCTGTAAAGTGCACGAAATGTTGTTATAATAAGCACTAAATTGATAACAGCCAGGATGAAAAGACCCGCTAATTCCCAAAACGTGATTTCCATAGCTTACTATCTTTAATTACCAAAAGGTCTGCACTGAAAGAATATAATTCATCCATGCAGGGTTATATCAAAATGAAGGTAATAAGGAAAAATCTGCTAAATGTGGGGAATGAAATGAAAGCACCTGGAAATGAAACCATCAGGCGAAAAAATGTAATGTTTTTCAGGATGTAACTTTGCTCTGAAAAACACTTCTGAAATTCTCACTCAGGGTAACCACCAGTGGTTTGCCTGATGAAAGATTGATGCGGGTTGTAATTTCATCGTTTGAGAAAAAGGCAACCGTTTTTATGGCCAGGGCTTCCCGTTTATTTACCTGGCAAAAATCCATAACTGGCAACATATTCAGCAGGGCATTAAATGTATAGTTTTTGGCTGTTAATAATGAACCATCCTGTAAATGAATTATCTTATCCCTGCTATCAATATCGGAAGTTTGAATATGTAAAATCTGGTCGTAAAAAATCAATGCCTTCCCCTTGTCGGTATTCAGTTGAATAAAGTTTTTTTCCTTTGCCGAACTCTGAATATGTCGGGACATCTTAGAAACTGCTTTCTCAAGTCTTTCCAGGGTAAGGGGTTTGCGAATATAATCGATGGCATTCAGGTCAAAAGCTTCGGCAGCATATTCCTTGTATGCAGTAGCAAAAATTACAGGTTTGCCTGCCAGCAGATTGGAAATCTGCAGGCCACTCAACCGGGGCATTTCTATATCCAGGATACAAAAGTCAAATTCGAGCCCCGGGAAATCCCTGACAAATGTATCGGGATTATCAAAGGCTTTAACCACTTCGAGCCCCGGGATTTGCTCGCATAGCATTTTTAAATAGGTAAGGCCCGGCAGCTCATCATCAAGCAACAGACATTTTAGATTTGTATTCAAGGAGATTAATTTTTAAATGAGCAATATATACATCATCTTTAATAAACCGGTCAAGCTTAAAACAATCTTTATATATGATATTGAGCCGCTGTTCCAGAGTGTCTGAACCTATGCCGCTTTTCTCCTTTTTCAGAGCCGGCCTGCCCGACATCTTGTTGGCTACATTCAGTGTCAGGCAATGTTCCTTAAACTCAATTAATATGGAAATAAACGCGTCGGGGCTTTGTAAATCAGCATGTTTAAAAGCATTCTCGATTAAATCTACAGTAATAAGGGGTACAACTACTTTCTGTTCGAAAAGAGGGTCCGATTCATTCAACTGGGTTTTCACTTTCAGTTCGAAAAGTGGACTAACCTTTACCTTGTTTATTTCTATGAGGTTTAAGGCAAACTCAATTTCTTCTTTGGGCGTAACAAATCCCTTTCTGCTTTCATACAAAATATAATCGAGTATCCCGGCCAGTTTATCCAGGGCAAAATAGGTCTGATAGGCGTGTGACTGAATAGAGTTGAGTATATTTTTAAACAAATGGGGATTCAGCTTTGATTCCAGGTTCTCAAGCTTTAGACCGTTCAAATTTCTTTCAAGCTCCTGATATTTAACTTCCAGATTCTTTCTCTTTGAGTTTATAAGCCGGATTTTTACATATAAAAATATGGATAAGCCCATAAATAATACTGCAAAAATGGCTACAACAATTAAAAGTGAAATTTCCATAAGGCCTACTCTGTTATTGATATATTCAAAAGTAGTGAATTTATAACAAAGGAGAAAAGGAAATGTGAAGGTACAAAAAAACCGCTCCACAAAGGAAGCGGTTTTTCAGGAAAACATCAATCGCTGTTAAGCAACTGTTACAGAACCAAGATAAACGCTGTTGGCAACTCTGGTACCATCTTCGGAGATAAAGCCCAGGAAGGCTTCAACGTCTTCTCCTGAGTATTCCGCAGGTACAGAGATGGTTTCACTACCTACTGACCTTGCAGGTCCCTGGGTGGTAAACATCGCTTCTTGTCGTTGAGTGTTCAACAGTACAATCAAAGCTCTATCGGTTGCCAGGGCGCTGCCACTGCCGGAATTATCAACCCAGTTTATCTCTACACTCCCAGCAGCGGGTGAAGATGCAGAAGCGTTAAACGCTCCGGTAAGATTACCACGACTGACCAGTGCATTTGCATAGTCAATCATGAAGTTGGGGTACATACCGGTTACTGCATTGTTCAGGTTGTAAGACATCGCATTGTTGAACTGGGTCATTTTGATGGCATACAAACGGAAACCTACCCGGAGAAAATCGGTCATAGGCTGCAGGAACCTTAAAACGGTTGCGAATTTGGAACGTTGGTCAAGCTGACCGGGAGTTCTGGGGTTGGCAACGCTGGAAGGCTTAATTCGCATGTAGTCTATACCTTTCCAGGAAGCACCAATGACATTCCCGACCTTGCCGGAAAAGCCACCCAAAATTCCTTGTGAAATTTTACCCATTTTTTACAGAATTAGAAGTGTTAAACAATTACTTGGACTTGGTACGGACTTGGTACGACCATGGCTCGATTTTATCCGTGTAAAACAAAGATATACAAAGACTTATCCGATTTATACAGTCAGGGGGTTGTTGCTGGTGGTTGCGCTCTTTTGCATAGCAAAAAGCGGAGCCACCGGTCAGGATGGGTTGCTACCGCTTTACAATGCACTGATAAAAAATAGCTTTCCTGGCACTTTCAATGAGCAGCAGGTTTGTCTTGTATTGCTTTTCCAGCTCTTCCAGGCTGCGAAGGGTCTTTACATTTTTGTGGAACTGGTCCGGGTTTCTGGACAATGTGGTTATTGCCTGGCTGATGCAGGCTTTTAAATCATCCAGGTTGATAAAAGGGATTACAGAGCCACGGAGTAAAGGATGAAAGGACTTTGACCGCCATAGTCCAAATATCATCCAGAAGGTTTTTTCCATGGTGTCGATATCTGAAAACTGGATGACAAAGCAATTAGCACAGGGCTGGCGAAGTGGCTTCCCACTATTGAGCCCTTTGTTCAGGATGAAGAAATGGGGGTTTTCGTAGCTCCTACCCTTCCGGTGGGTTTTGATGTTAAGTGTTTGCATAGCACAGGCTTTAAAAAAATCGCTCGCTACGCTTCGCATATTTTTTTTTCAAAAACAAAACAGAAAAAACCGGAAAAAAAGAAAAAGAATGCCCGTCAGCCAGGGTGGCGAAGCAGGGCTGTCAAGGCTTTTGAGAAAAAAATACTACCCGATAGGGTGGAGATTTTTTTTTCAAAACCCGAAGGGCTTGGCCTTGATAGCCCTATGGGGCGGGCTTGTGGGAAGCCACCCTATCTTTGCTGTTCTTTTTGTTTTTTGGAAAATAATA
>RECE01000013.1 GCA_007694165.1 Bacteroidota bacterium | reverse complement strand
TAATTAATTCTTGTTTTATTATACCCTCGTCCCAGAAATCGCGTGGCAATGCTGATAATCAAGATAATCAGTGTTAGTATCACCGCGGCAGCGTAAGCCCTGTTTTGCACTTCAGGGATGGGTGAGCCCAGCTGAAAAAATACGGCCAGGGGCAGCGTTGCGGTTTGCTGAAAAAGTGAGGTGGGTATGTTGTCGGTATATCCTGTAGTAAACAGAACTGAAGCCACATCGCCAATACCACGGCCAAATGCCAGCAATACCGCCGTTATAATTCCGGGCAAGGTTTGGCGAAGCATAACTTTGAAGGCTACTTCTGCCCTGGTAGAACCCAGCGAGAACGCAGATTCCAGCAAGGTGACAGGTACGTTTTTCATCACCTCATCCATGGCCCGCACCATAATGGGAAGGATAAAAATGGCCACGGTGATGATACCCGCCAGCAGACTGGCTTTGATTCCAAGGTAAATCATTAGGGTAAACCCAAAGGCACCATATACGATTGAGGGTATGCCCCACAATATGTCAAGCACAAAACGGATGATATGCAATGTTCGTTTATAGACTCTCATATGGATGTTCATGGCCAATGCCAGCGGTAAACTAAAAACCAGGGCCAGAAAAACTGCACCTGCCGATAAATACAGGGAGCCAACAATGGCATTGAGAATCCCCCCTTCCCTGCCAAAGTAATACCCCCCTTTTGGGGTCTGGCTTATCATTTCCCAACTAAGGTAGGGGACTCCTTTCATGAATATGCTCAACAAAATAACCAGCAGTAGTATTACCAATGAGGCTGTACTGATGATCATCAGGACATAAAACAAACGTTCTTCAAATTTTCGCCACCACATCATAACGGATATATTTATTGTTTTCTCTCAAAATGGATTATGGCCCACCTCGAGAATACATTAAAAAGAATTACAATGACCATCAGCAGCAATGCGGCAAACATAAGCGCCGAATCGAACATTGGAATGGAAAGCATTTCACCGTAATTGTTGGCTATGAGTGCAGGCAACGGATATCCCGGATCAAAAATGGTTTTGGGGATGGCAACTACATTTCCTACCACCATTAATACAGCAATGGTCTCACCAAAAGCCCTGGACAAACCCAATCCAAAGGCTGAAATAATACCGGGGAAGGTCTTTCCAAGCAATACATGTTTGATGGTATGCCATTTGGAAGCACCCAGCGACAGTGAGGCTTCAAATAAATCGCGCGGAACCGTTCTGAAAATTTCTATCAGGATATTCAAAATAAACGGAATAAGCATTACGGCTAATACAAATCCACCGGCCAGGATACTAAATCCGGAAGTTTCTATTCCAAAAAGGGGAGCAAGGAAACGACCCACGGCCGGAACGATAAGCAATATCCCCCACACTCCGTAAATGACTGAAGGGATCCCTGCCAGAATATCAATAACAGGCTGCATCATTCCCAATAAGCGTTTCGATCCGTATTGGGTAAGATAAATGGCCGACAACAGACATATGGGGGCTGTAAATATCAACCCCAGGAAGGTGACCCATACGGAACTGATGATAAATGGCCAGAATCCAAATTCACCTGCCAATGGCCGCCAGACCGATGAAAACAACAGTTCGGATAAACCACTGTGCCCGAGAATCAACCAGGATTTGGATACAAGGCTTACCGCAATCACCACCGGGAGCAGCAATACCAACCCTACCATGGTTTTTACCCATCCACTTACTATACGGTCTTTGATTTTCCTCAGCTTGTTATACGTGATGATATTTGCCATTCTGTACAATTGCTTTATTTATGACAGGGGGTGCATGTTAGCAACAGGCTCGAAAGAAATCAACTTTCTAACCAGGAAAGGTTCAAGTATTAGTTCTCTGAAATAGTTTGTTCCAGTTTTTTCTGCTGTATGGCCAGGGCTTCCTCCGACAAGACAACATAGCCTGCCTCTACCACAAACTGTTGTCCTTTGGTTACAATCCACCTGAGAAATTCAGCAGCAGCAACGTTTTCAGGAATTCCATTGGAAACAAAATACAACTCACGTGCTGGAGGAGAAGGGTAACGTCCTTCAGCAATGGCAGTCATAAGTTGATCCAAATCATCATAAAAATCTTCCTCAGGGTCTATTTTTCCATTGCCGTTCACATCAATGGGTATGATGCCAAGGCCCGGAAAAAGTTGGCGCGAATTGATGTCGAAAGCAAAAGCGATATTATTGTAACCCATGCCCAGCCGGTCATTTTTCACTACTTCTGCAATTCCCGGATCTCCAAAGACACCAATCCCATGAAGATCTTCCTGATTTTTACCCAGGTATTTTGCCCAGATTTCGGCAGCACCACAAGCATCCGAACGGGTGTAGAGGCTTATGGTGGTGTTACCCGGAATACCAAGAAAGCTTTCCCAGTGTTTTTTATCCGCCGTAAGAAATATCTCCTGAAACTGCTCTCGCGTAAAACCCTGGGTTCTTATTGCATCAGCAAAAGGATTCGCCTTGTTATAAGTTGGTAATACGGCATCTTTGGCAACACCCAGATACCAGGCACCTCTGTCCGTTTCTACCTTGGTTATTTCGCGAGAAACCATTGCTATATCAACCATATTGCCAAGCACATCGGCCATGCCCTTACCGGCACCACCGGCAGAAATGTCAATTCGAACCTTGGGATGTTCCTTACGAAACTCCTCTGCCCAGCGCACCGTAAGTGGATACATGGCCCAGGCACCGGATATACTGATTCTTCCATATAAATTCCCTTCTTCGTCATACCCCGATTCACCACTTTGGCCGCAACCATTAAAGCAAATGATTATTGCTGCCAGAACTAAAACAGTAAGCAATATCTTTTTCATACGTTCAGGAATTAGTTTTATATTTAGTCTATAG
>RECE01000332.1 GCA_007694165.1 Bacteroidota bacterium | reverse complement strand
TATTAAACATGGTGATGCAAACTCTCCTCCAGATAAGGATGATTCTTTGGCACAAGGGCTGCTTTGCCCAGAGCCATGAATACAACACCCAGGAACAATCCTGCATACCCCAGCCACATTCCCACTTCAATAAACCCAAATTTCATCGGTCCGTAAGCACCCGGCATGATCTGCAGATAAATATTGAGCCACAATCCCACGAGCAGCAAGGAAGAAATGGCAAGCAATACTTTTGGCTTTTTGCCTACCTCGTCGCTCATCATCACAAGGAAGGGGATGACAAAATTAATAAATAGTTCACCATAAAATACCCATTGCCATTCGCCCAGAAATCGGGGTTCATAATACACTGTTAGTTCAGGAATATTGGCATACCATAAAATGAGAAATTGCATAAACCACATGTAACCCCAAACGATGCTAAACCTGAAGAGATACCTTCCCAAATCATGAAAATGCGCGTCATTAACCTGTTTAAAATATCCCTGTGAACGAAGGAAAAGAATCATGAGGATAATGGCTGCGGAGCCATAATACATGCTGATAATCATATTGCGAAAACCAAATAGTGTGCTGTACCAGTGCGAATCAATGGTCATGATCCAGTCTTTGGATGCGAAAGAGAAGAAGATTGCGCCAATAAAGATGTAAACCTGTGCGAAATAGCGGCTCTTTTCATGGTATTTGATATCGTTGTTCTTATCCTGCAGCAGGGCATACTTCCTGAGCATATATCCCACAGCCAGAAACAGAACAAAGTAGACCACCATTCTTATCATAAAAAAGGGAACATTGAGAAAAGGTTGTTTATGGGCTATCAACTTATCGGTTTCAGTGATGTCGGGCTGTGCCCATTCATACACCTGTGGAAGGCCAAAATACATCAGCAGCATCAGCACAGCTCCCACCGGAAGAAATCCGCCCAGTGCCTGGGGTACCCGCTGAAACAAAGCCGACCAGCCTGTATTGGTAATGTACTGAATGCTGTAAAAAAGCAGTCCACCCATGGCTATGGTGATAAAGTAATAGTTGTTGAGCAGAATGTTGGCCCAGGTACGCTGGGTATCACTCATAAAACCTACGATTACGGCAATAATACCAATGAGTACCAGGCCGGCAAACAGCAGGTTCATGTTCCTTTTTGGGGTGTAATTAGTTTCCATCATACCTGTTTTATTTCTTTTCCTGAATGATCTGTTCAATAAATGCAACAATTTTCCATCTCTGCTCAGGGGTTATGAGCGAACCATGCTCTCCCATTACACCCCAGCCCGCGCTGATTACATGGTAGGTTTCGCCGGAGGGTTGAGCCATAATATCATCGTTAAGAAGACTGGTGGGAGGAATAACATACTTTCCGCTGGTGTGCAGCCATCCCTGTCCGTCTCCTTGTGTGCCATGGCACTGGGCACAAAATACATTGTAAAGCTCACGACCCTCCTCCAGCATGGCAGGAGTGATGTTCAAAGGATTAGAAAGATTTTTCCCTGCCAGTTCTCTCCCTTCAAAGTCAGCCGAATAGGGATAAGGCTGCATATGACGGGGGACGGTTCCTTCCACCGGCTTACGCATGGTGCGTCCATCTTCCATGGCCGGATTTTCTGACCATGTTTTATAGTCATAACCATGTGCCATATCGGGGAAAAACTCCCTTCCCTTATCTTCCCTGCTGCGGTCGCAGGAAACCATTACCAGGGGGATCAAGACAATCAGATTTAACTTCAGCAGGGAGCGCCCTATATTTTTTATACTGTACATATTCATCAGCGTTGGTTGTTTAAATTTCTTTTTCTGTAATTTCATCTGCTCCGTCCTCCTGCAGCCATTCTTTGATTTCATCAGGATTGTAATTTTGATCCAATACCAGGAAAAACGAATCATCGGTCACCGATGGGTCTATCGTATCGGATGGTTTGCCGGGAAAAATCTGTGCCCTTGCATGGAAAGATAATACCGACATGATGGTAGTAAATAATATGCAGAACAAAAACATAACAACCACCATGGGCGGAAAACTGAAAATGGGCTTGCCGCCATAGGAGAGGGGATAATCTATTACAGATGTATAGTACATAAACCCAAAAATCAGTATAATGGATGTAAATCCATAAATTACTGCCATATATGGCAGGCGCGATTCGCGGGTAACCAATTTCAGGATGTCATGATTGGCAAACGGGCCGTAAACATCTATCAGGTTTACCTTGTTCTCTTTGAGCCTGGTCAAGGCTTTCAGCAATTTGCCTTCATCCTTGAATTTTGCTACTATATTAGTTTGAGCCATATCGTTGAATATTTATGTCTTGTTACCAGTATTAATTGCCGTCTTTTCTGAAAGCTTTTACCTCGTTGATAGCTATAATGGGTATGTATCTGATAAACAGAAGCATACCGGAAATGAAAAGGCCAAAAGTACCCACGTAAATCCCGATATCTACCATTGTGGGAGAGTAGGCGGTCCAGCTGGAGGGTAAAAAGTCCTGAGCCAGAGAAGAGATCATAATGATATACCTTTCAAACCACATTCCGATATTGACAATGATGGACACTGCAAAAAGGATGGCAATGTTTCTGCGGGCCTTCTTAAACCAGAATATCTGAGGAGCTATGGCATTGCAAAACACCATTACCCAGAAGGCAGTGGAGAAAGAGCCGGTGGCACGGGCATTGAAAAAGGTATATATCTCATAGTCTACTCCTGAATACCAGGCAATGAACAACTCAATGCTGTATGCCAGTCCGATGACAAGGCTGCCGTATTTGAGTACCTTGGCAATGGAATCGAGATGTTGAGTGGTAATAAAGTCCGATATTTTAAAAGCTTTACGCATAAGAATCATGATGGTAAGCACCATGGCAAAGCCCGAGAAAATCGCCCCTACAAAGAAGTAGGGGGGCAGGATGGTGGCATGCCAGCCCGGCAGGATAGACACAGCGAAGTCCAGTGCTACAATGGTGTGTACCGAAATAACCAGCGGTGCAGCCAGTCCACCCAGTATCTTAGTCAATGTTTCGTGGCGGTTGAAAGAAATCATCGAACCATTCCAACCCATGCTAAAGAAACCGTAAACAGCCCTTGATACTTTGTTTTTAGCCCTGTCGCGCATGGTGGCCAAATCCGGAATCATTCCGAAATACCACAAGGTGATGGACATGAGCAGGTATGTACTGATGGCTAAAACGTCCCAGAACAAAGGGGAGTTGAAGTTAACCCACAACAACCGTGTGTTGGGGTAGGGCATGATGAAAAAGGCCAGCCACGGACGCCCCATGTGCAAAAGGGGGAACAAAGCCGCACAAAGCACCGCGAATACAGTCATGGCTTCTGCGGTTCGGTTGATGGAAGCAGCCCATTTCTGTCTGAAGACCAGAAAGAAAATGGTAAAAGCTGTTCCGGCGTGTCCGATACCAATCCACCATACAAAGTTGATGATATCCCAACCCCAGGCTACACTGTTGGTAAGACCCCAGGTGCCTATACCCACAACCAATGTCATATAAAAAGCCCATGCTCCGAAAGCAAGGAAAATGGTACCAATGGTCATGCCTATATACCACCACAATGCTGGTTTTGCTTCTGTGGGCGCCAACAATTCGTTGGTGATATCCCGGCTGCTTTTGTCGCCCGTTACCATGGGCCATCTGATACTACTTGTTATCATATGTGTTTGATTTGTTTTTACGGCTTATATTTTTGAAAGAACTTTCATCTTAACCATTTTAAAAAAAACGTAAACCGCATCTGTAAACTTATATTTTAATTTCTCAACCTCAATCCCGCTTCCCTCCGGTCGCGGGACTTCGCTCCGCTCAGCCTCAGCCTCAGCCTTTACCCTTGTTCCTAATCTTCGTCATGTATCCCACAGTGGGCAATGTATGCAGCTCTTCCAACAGATGATAATTGCGGGGATCTTTGATGAGTTGGGCAACACGGCTGTCGGGATCATTCAGGTCGCCGAATACCAGTGCCTGCGATGGGCATGCTCCGGCACATGCAGGAGTGATGTCGCCATCTTTAAGTTTGCGCCTTTCGTTTTTGGCTTTCAGCTTGCCTTCCTGGATACGCTGGATGCAGAAAGAACATTTTTCTACCACACCCCGTTCGCGGACTGTAACATCGGGGTTGAGTACCATGCGACCAAGATCTGAGTTCATGTTGTAGTCGAACCTGTCGTTATTAGCATAACGGAACCAGTTGAATCTTCTTACCTTGTAAGGGCAGTTGTTGATGCAGTATTTGGTACCAACGCAGCGGTTATAGGCAATCTGGTTGATTCCTTCACCGCTGTGGGTTGTTGCAGCCACAGGGCAAACGTTTTCGCAGGGAGCATTGTCGCAATGCTGGCACATCAGGGGCTGGTATACCACCCCTGGATTTTCTGCTTCACCGGTATAATACCGGTCAATGCGCATCCAGTGCATGATGCGTCTGCGGCGAACTTCATCCTTACCCACTACGGGAACATTGTTTTCAGCCTGGCAGGCAATCACACAGGTACTGCAGCCGCTACAAGCGTTCAAATCTACCATCAGCACCCAATGATGACCCTCAAATTTCTGCTCAGGGTAAAGGGTTACCATGTGTTTGAGATGGTAGTCCCTGATTTCGTTACCGGCTTTGGGATTCTCTTTGTACTTGTCCAGGCTGGATTCGCGCACAATGTGCCGTCCCTCCATGCTGTGGTGGGTTTGTGAGCGGGCAAATTCGTATGCACCCCCTTTATTCGACCATGTATTTACATTCCAGGGGAAGGGTTCGTTATTCAGCAACCGGAAGGTGTTTGCACCTATTTTATCTGCACTCTTGCCGGCGTATTCGCGGCCGTAACCCAACGCAAGAGAAATACATCCATAAGCTTGCCCGGGCTGGACTATCATGGGAACCTCCATCCCGTTGACAACGAGAAGGTTTCCGTCTTTGAGATTATGATCTTCTGCAAATTTGGGTGAAACTGCGGCGAAGTTGTCCCATGAAATTTTGGTAACCGGATCGGGCAATTCCTGCAGCCATGGGTTATTGGCATAGCTGCCATCGCCCATGGATACGGTTTCGTGTGTCATAAACTGGATGTCACCGGCGGCTGTAACCTGGTTCTTTAGGGAAGCAATGGCTTCGGAAGTTACTCCTTGTTGCAGTGTGGGGTTGAAAGACATCACTTCATCATTTTCCAGTATACCCGCCTGGAGGGTATGAATCCAGAATTGCTGAAAGTCGGGGAATTGATTTTGCCGCGGAAACAGGACCCTTTCGGCATAGTTCATAATATGTTTGTGATAATCAGTGTCTTCTTCCATCCATGCCAGCAATGAGGATTGAAACTGGCGTGTGTTGAATATGGGTTGCATAGCAGGTTGCATGAGAGCATTGGTTCCCCATGCCGGCATTACTTCACCCCAGGATTCCAGGTAGTGGTTGTCAGGCAGAATGTAGTTGCATTCTCTGGCTGTTTCGTCTTTTGCCGTGGCAAAGGAAACAGTTACAGGCACATTGGCCATTGCAGCCTTTATCCTTCCTGCCTCAGGGTGGTTGTAAAGTGGATTGGATTTGTAAAACATCACCATTTCAGCATTGCCTGCTTCCATGTCCTGAATCATCTGGTTCATGGCATCCTTGTTACCGCGACCCATGTTCAGGGTTTTCTGGTTGTCAAGAGTATTGCCATAAGACTCTGCCATCTGGTTGATGGCATTGATGAGGATTTGTGCCTGGAGATTATCGTGTCCGCAGACAATAATGGCTTTGCCTTTGTGTGTCAGAATTTCCTGTGCCAGAGATTGGGTGTCGTAATCCGTTGCCGGAGAACTGAATACGGGATTGCCTGTAATGGCTGCCATTTCATTATACAGCTCCATGATGATTTCCATCTCGATGGAAGGTTTTACCGGAATGCGCTCATCAGCATTGGAACCGGTTACCGACATGCCTGCCTCAAAGTGAATATGGCGCGACATGTTTTGCTTGTCTGCTGAAACCCTGCGGGTTTTGGTGTAGCGTTGTGCAAAGCTTACAGGTGCCAGCCAGGTGGCAAGAAAATCGGCACTGAAGCTTACGATAAGATCTGCCTTGTCAAAACGATAATCGGGAATGGCAGCCGTCTGGAAGGTGCTGCGATGTGCCTCACGTATGGCGTCATATCCCACGGCATCCCAGCTTACAAATTCCAGTGCGGGGTATTTGTCTTTGAGGGATTCAATGATGTTTACCGTACTTCTGCTCAAAAGGGTAGGGGTGAGCAGATAACATTTTTTTCCTTTGCCGGCAGCTTCTGCAAGAGTCTTTTTAATAGACTCATCGGCCATGTCCCAGCTGATTTTTTCGTTATTCCGGGTGGGATGTTTGTAGCGTGCTCCATCGTCATACAAACTCAAAACAGAGGCCTGTACGATAGCATTGGTGCCTCCACCGGTGAAGGTACACAAGTCGTTACCTTCAATTTTAATGGGTCTTCCATCGCGTGTTTTTACCAGTACGCTGCAAAAGCGGTTTCCATCTACAAATGAAGAAGCATACCAGTTGGCCTTGCCGGGAGTAAGGGTTTCAGGTTGATGAAGGTAGGGGATGGCCTTTTTGACCGGGTTTTCACAGGCTGAAATTACGGTGGCCGAGAAAAAGCTGATGCCGCACCACTTCAAAAAATCACGACGGGATGCCGCCTTTTCATTGGATTCATTGGCCAGTATTTCTATCATAGAAGTTTCTTTCTCTTCTGCCTTCGGTTTATAATCCGCTTGCGTTTCTTCTATGCTTTGCCAGTATTTTTTTTCCATTGGGATAGTATTCAATTATCAATAACTTATTGTCTGGTAATCTGGTTTGTGTTCAGGGATGAATCACTGTGTAAATCTGAGACACAAACCTGCTTATATTAATAGTGGCAGCTCATGCAGTCTTCACCACCCAGTTCTGCAGCGGTTACACCGTCAATTTCGCCACTTCTGATTTTATCGTGTAGTCTTTCGTAGATTTCAAAATAAGGGTTATCAAGAAAGTCCACATTGTTTTCGCGGTGGCAGGTAAGACACCATCCCATGGAAAGGTCTTCTACCTGCTGAACAATGTGCATGGTTTCTACAGCGCCATGGCAATCGGCACACTCCTGTTTGCCCGCATTTACATGTTGCGCATGACTAAAGAAGCTGTGATCGGGTAATTTATGTACCCGGATCCATTCAATGGGCTGGCCGGTTTCGGCAGCTTTATGTATTTTATTGATTTCAAAGGCTCCGGAAAGGGTTCCGTTTAGCACCACGTTGTGGCAGTTCATACAAACATTGTTGGATGGTATGTTGGCCGATAGGCTGTAGTTGGCGGTAAAATGGCAGTATTGGCAATCAATTTCATTCTCGCCGGCATGGATAAGGTGCGAAAATTTGATGGGTTGATCCGGAGCGTAGTTCTGCGTACGACCTAAGTTCTGGGCTTCGGCCATGGCAAACTGTCCGTGCACGGCAATACCCACAAATAAAATTACAAAATGAACAGCTTTAAAGGGTATCTTTCGGGTGAAAAGTAAATCCACAACAGCCAGTAACATCAGTAGTCCCATTCCCCAGAATATGGCAGATCTTACAGGATAGGCCTGAAGCGGCGCAGGTCCTTTTTCATAAAGCTTGGTGTAGTATGCCTCCAAAAAGTGCTGTTCTTCAGCGGTTATAGTCATCCCGGCATGGTCTTCCATTAATCGCATGGAAACGGGATTGTTCATAATATCCATGATGCTGTACTCCGGGTCTTCATCCCATACTCCTGCCAGTTCCCATGCGGCAGGATTCCAGTTGATTTCCTGCTGGGCAGTGGTGTAGTGGCACGAAGCGCAGTCGTGCATCCCACTTTGAAAAGGTGCCAAACCATTAAACAACCTTTCGCCTCTTCTGATTTGCTGCTGGGTATATTCACCTCTGACAAAGTCGCTCTCAGCATGTGTTTCAACCACTGCGTCTTCCTCTATTGTCTCATCTTCCATTAAGAGTACAGTGTCAGGCTCAATTTCTGCCATTTCAGGCTGTATGGCTTCATCTGCAGGCTGCTCGTTTTCAGATGCAAGGAAAGAACTCAAGGATAAAAAAATAATGACGGCCATTAAGCCCGACACTAAAACAGGTGAAAAAAAGGAACTTTTTTCTCTGCTTCTTTTAGTTTTCTGGTGACTTTTCTTCATGTGTTGTTTATGTTTTCACAATTTTCAGTGAGATATTTCGTACAATCGTTTTCGTTTTTATTTCGGAATTGAAGTGCCTTTTTGCTGATTTTGCGCTTGTTAGGCCTTAAAGAACTGTGGGTTATAGTGTTTGCGAAATAAAGCAAAATTTGATGGGACTAAATTATAAAAAAAAACCTCTCCTGCAACGGTGTAGCCTTATTCATAATCTTTCAAAATAAGTGGAGGTTTATAACAAAAGAGCAGACTTTACTTTCATAAGGTCTGCTCTTCTATTCTTTAAGATTTTCAGAAATATATTACCGTATTTCTGTTTTTAGGAATCACCACTGTCATAAAAGCCACTTCTTCCATCTGATGGCAGGTGTTGCAGGTATTGGTAAGCTGAGTAAAAGACTGCATGAATCTTTCAGCACTTTTGGATTCTATTGCCTTCTCCATGTCAGGCAACACAATATTCATGAATTGTCTGGACGAGAGCTCCCTTTCAGGTCTTCTTACGAATCCCTGCTCCAGGGCCTCTTCAATATGCTCGCGCTGGTATTCGGCATACTCCCAGTTTTCATCCATACCTGCCCAGTAAAGTTCCTGATAGCGATAGGTGACTTCCATCATGGTTCTGCTGAAGCCCTGAAACTGCTCTTCGGCATTGTCAATTACTTCCTGTTTGGTTTGTCCCAGCCACTCCGACTCCCATGTTTCAGCTTCCGGTGCCGCCTGGTTGCAGGATTGCAGTGCAATAAGTAAAACAAATAAGGAACAAAATAATAGGGTAAGTTTTCGCATAGCTCAAATATTTTAAGTTTATGCGAATATATTGCATTTTTGGCACATTTACCGACAAAAAAACGACCTTAAGCCCTATTTGAAATGAGTCTAAATAAGGAAAAGTTTGCCGGTTGATTTGCGTGAAAGGTAATATTTTGTGAGGAGATGATCTGGAATCTAATCCTCAACAGCAAGGGGCGACGGGATCAGGGTATGATTTTAACTTATGCCCTGACTAAAAGCAAATAAAAAGCTTTATTTTGCCTCAACCTCAATCCCGCTTCCCTCCGGCCGCAGGACTTCGGGCTAAGCCCTCAGCCTCCTTTCATATAGTCCAAAATAGCTATACCAATCAGAAATATTATTTAGAATCAATATAAATAGCATAAAAAACTAAATTAAAATTGGTTAATATCTTTTCTTTATTTTACTTTATGGGACGAAAGTTCTTGTTTGGGTGCAAATGAACTTTTGCGGACGGTAAGCCAAAAAAGCATTTTCCTGGTTTTCCTAAAGGTCTTAACAGATGATTCAGAGTAGGAATTATTTTCCAGTGATATCAGCGAAGCTAATTATCCAAATAATTATTGAAATGAAAAAGTTCCTGTTTGTCATTATGCTTTCCATATTCCTGTTTGGAGCCTGCTTTGCCCAGCAATACCATTACCCCTTTGGTTATAACTTTAGTGACTTAAACAGGCTGGATGATGCTTTCTTTGAGGAACTGGAAAAGGACCTTGGCCGAACCATTGCTTTTGATAATTTATCTCCAGGATATAGCTACATTCAGCATTTGAAAAACAAAAGTTTATACTTTGCTCTCAGGAGTAATGCCGCTGAGCTAAATGAGGAGGATTATTATTTACACCTGAAGGAGATGATTGCCCGGTTTCCCACCCAAACAAGCGGTTATTATAATTTGGCCAGGAATTACATGGAAAAGGGGGAAGTTGAAGAGGCTATTAATGTTCTGAAAAAGGCTGCATTGGAGTATAATGTTTCGCCTGTTAGCTTTAGCTACCTGGCGAAATTATATGCCGAAAATGATGAATTTATCAGCGGATACAATGATCTATTGGCGTATTATCCTACAGCTGAAACGACCGAACTTCCCGATAGCAATTGGATCACATTATATGATTCCATAAGGCAGCAGGACCAGTTGTATCGGGGGAAATACAGGTTTGATGATCCTTGTTTTGAACCTCAATACCAAATAGATGAACAAAATGCCCTTTTCTTAAGAGAACTGGTGCGTGAGCATGGTTGGGTTTCCAAATTGGAAGGTCAAGCCCTGCAGGCACATCGGAGTTATGTTGGGATGGAGTTTTATTGATGGCACAAGTCATTCTCTCAACAACACGGTGTAAAGGAGTCAGGGTATGACTACAGTTCATGCCCTGACTAAAATCAATGAAATCAAGAAATATTATTCAGTCCCATAATAAATTGCGAAAAAGTGTCACAAAACTATTGGTTTATCCGTCTTCAATTATATCAACAAGCCAATAGTTCCTGTTCGGGCTTGATCGAAATTTGGTGGATGGAAAACTGAAAAACCCTGAAAACGTTGTGACGCAAGAGAATTTCATATAAGTTAAAACCGGCCCTGATGCATTCAAAGACAAGGCACTTACATATTCTTCTTTCAGGAGTTTTGCAAATAACTTTGCTGGTATTTTTTTGTAGCGCTTTCAGTTTTGGACAAACCACCATTCGTGGCACTGTTCTTAACGAACAATCAAAACCCATTGCCGATGCTTCCATAACTTTAATGCTTGCCCGGGACAGCACCGTTGTTGCCTTTAATTTCAGCAATGCCAATGGAGAGTTCTCTATCCTTTACCATGGCAATGAAACTGACTTGTTGTTGGGTGTAAGAGGGTTTAATATCAAACAACACATTCAAAAAATTGAAATTGATGATAAGACAATTACTGTTTTTGTAAAGGAAGAAGCTATAGAACTTGAGGAATTTTCCTTGAAAGCCCCCAAAATCTGGGGAAGCGATACGATAAATTATTCTGTGGGTGCTTTTCGTGATTCAACGGATTTGGTTATCGGGGATGTATTGAAAAAACTACCGGGTATTACCGTAAGGGAAAGTGGAAGGATTGAGTATAAAGGAAAGCCCATCAGTAATTTCTATATCGAAAACATGGATATGCTGCAAGGCCGGTATGGCATTGCCACCAATAGCATTAGTGCAACAGACATTGCTACTGTGCAGGTTTTTGAAAACCACCAGCCCATAAAAGCATTAAAGGATATTGCGTTCTCTGATGACGCTGCGATCAATCTTATCCTCAGACCTGACGCCCGGGGTATCTATTCTTCCATGGCCGATTTGGGAGGGGGCAGTAACGAAAATTTTCTTTGGAATAACTCTCTTACCGCGATGTACTTCAGTAAATCGCGCCAGCATCTTACCTCCCTCAAAACCAACAATACCGGTAATGATCTTGAGCAGGAGTTTCAGTCTTTTTACAACAGCTTTTCGTTGCCCCCTGCTGGTTTATCCAACTTGGTAATGCCTGCCCCTCCGCCGATCAATAAAAGCAGGTACTTGTTTAACGAAGCTTACGGCGGTACAGTCAATAATCTTTTTAAAACCAAAAACGATGCTGAACTCACGCTAAACCTCAATGGCTATCGTGATATCGATGACAGATTGGGCTTTAATCAAACCCGCTATATGATACCTGGTGCCGATACCCTCACAATCACTGAAGGATTGAATTCCCATACCCATAAATTAAATTTTGAGGGGGGCATTGGCTATAAGAAAAATACTCCACAAAGCTATTTGAATACTTTAACACAGGCTGCCATTAGCCAGAATGAAAGCGAAGGATATGTTATTGGTGATGATATAATAACCCAAAGCGATAAAAACCAGCCTGTTCGTTTAACCCAAACCATTCATTGGGTCAGGCGAAGCAATTCTGAAAAGCAACCGGGTATTGAGTTTAATTCACGCTCATACTACCGGGCTGAACCCTATAGCCTTGATGTTTCACCGGGAACCTTTGCCGATGAATTTAACCAAAACGAACCTTATATCACCATCAGGCAAAAGGTAGACTTCAATTCCTTCCAAACCCAAAACCGGATGATGTTTCTTTTGCAAAAACAATGGAAATCCATTTTTATCAATCCTGTGTTACTTTTCTCCATGGAGCATCAATCGCTCAATACAGATATTTTTACTGCGCCGTTGGGCAATGATTTTACCCTCTTGCATGAAGACTTCTTGCAAAATGACATGAAATGGATGAGGATGAGAACCGGTCTGGGTTTAAACTTCACCTACCGGAAGCGTGATTTTAATATTTTGCTTTCCGCACCTGTTCAATACCAGCACATCGCTCTCAATGACCTTCAAAACCAGGAAGAAGACCCGAAAAGTGACAAAATCATTTTTTTGCCGTACATTAATTTTACTTACGACTTGAGCACAAGATGGCAAGTATCGGGCAATTGGTTTTGGTATAATCACAATCCAGATTTAAAAAATCTATATCCGGGATTAATACTTCAAGACTATCGTACGCTCACACATTATGACAACAAGCTCTCGGATACCTATGGACAGCAAAGTCGACTTTTGTTATCTTATAGAAATGTTATCCATTTTTTGTTTGCCAATGTGGAAGTAAATTATAACCGCTATCGCAACGATGTGATGTATGCTCAGCAATTTGAGGGATCGGCAATGAGAATCACCAGGGTAGAGTTGGAGAATACCGGGGATTATCTCTCTGTTGTGGGGCGCCTGGGCAAAGGGTTCGACTGGAAAAAACTATCCTTCAATGCCGAAGGATCCTGGGGTAGCGGCTCCACACCCCAACTAAGACAAGAGAGCCTTATCAGGTTTAACAACCAGGGTTTGAATGCCAATGTTACACTTTCAATGGAACCGCTTGAACGATTTGTTCTGGCCAACAAAACCAGCACGAGCAGAATGACCATGCGTGCAGGCAGCGAAGAGCAGTCAGACCCATTGATAAATTTCATTAATGCCACATCCATGAGTTATTCTTTTACCAACGGGCTTATGTTCTCTTTGGGATTTGAGTACTATCATATGCAGGATAAAAACCGTCAGCAAGACTTTTTCCTGCTGGATGCCCAATGGGTATATACCATAAGAAGAATCAGGTTTGCTTTGCATCTTAACAATGTATTAAACGCTGAAAATTATATTTACTCATATTACGGCAACCTCAACAGCTATTATTCGGAATACCGCATACGTCCGGCTTCTATACATTTAAGTGCACGGTTTAAACTTTATTGATTATGATGACAATCAAAAATGATATATGGTTCTTATGCAAGAACAACTTGAGCTAATAAGCCTTTGGCAGTTTGGGTAAAGTGGCTGCCAAAGGCTTACCATAAAAAAGACTATCCCTTTCATGCAGTAAACTGTCGAAGAAATTGAAATAATAAATTCTATAATTATGAAATCTTTGAAATTAAATAAGATCAATAGAAATCAGTTAACTGCTAAGCAAATGAATGCTGTTACCGGTGGTGGTAGTTGCGGATGTAGTTGTTATTGGGCAGGTCAAAACGGTTCCTCTACTATCGACAATGGTATTGAAAATTGGAAGGGGAGAATGAGTAGTTTACAAGGTGATAATGCATTTCAAATATGCTGTGCACCCTAATAATTAATTAGGAGTCAACGGAGTAGGGTATTTTGTCCTACTCCGTTCATTTTTTTAACCATTTAATCCAGACAAAATGAAAAAGCTGACTTTTCTTTTATTTGTAGTACAATTGTGTCATACCATACCCTCAGAAGCTCAAACAGGTACACCTTTTCGTATTATTGATGATTTTTCTGCTCTAGATTCTACAAGGTTTATTGTAACTTATTCGCTTGACTTTTTTCACAATCCAGACAAGCCAGGAGCAATTGATTCTGATATTATTATTCTTGAAATTGGTTATCGGTTATCAAAAAGCTATAGTTACGGCTTGTTTAAGCACGACTCTATTGCCACCACGATAAATAAAAGAGGAGGTAGTTCAGCTCCGAACTTACAAAAAGCAGTCCCTCCTATGGAAGTTTTTAAGAATCACCCTTTTGGGAAAAACACTGTGATACATAGGTCTCCTTTTGGAAGGTTAATATTTTTATACGAAGATGAAATAAACATTCAATGGGAAATCTTGCACGAACGCAAAG
>RECE01000112.1 GCA_007694165.1 Bacteroidota bacterium | reverse complement strand
AGCTAAATCTCGAAAGTTTTACCGGACACCACTGTTTCAGATTATAGGTTCTTTAAATAATGCATTGCAAGACAAATGTACAAAAACCAATGGAGTCCATGTCATGTTACTTTTACTCTTTGCAAGGCTTGCAGGTAAACCCTCACAAACTATAACAGGCGGGCATAGGTAGAATGCCGGAGTGCAAATGGGTTTAAAACCATAAATATGTAATCAGAATCCCGGCGATGTAAAAATAAAATGTAAATTTAACGCAAACTTATTACCCCCTTTCTCATAAAAAACCGGATAACCGTGTAAACGTAAAAACTATAAAAAATTCAATATGATGCCTTCCCTTTTTTACAGATCTGCTTTGCTTTTCCTGATACTTACAACTCTTTCTTTGGCAGAGGTTTTGGGTGCTGATTTTCATACAGTTCCTTTCAGTACCAACACCACCCATCTTACCATTTGGAACGGTCGTGAGTATGAACCTTTTTTCGTAAAAGGGGTAAATCTTGGGGTTGCACAACCGGGAAGGTTTCCCGGTGAGCTTGAAGTAACCCGCGGACAATACGCCCAGTGGTTTCAACTGGTAAATGAGGCAGGATTCAATACCCTGAGGTTATATACCTTGCACTATCCCCATTTTTATGAGGTGCTTGACTCTTTCAATCTGGCAAATCCACAAAACCCTCTCTATTTTTTTCAGGGTGTTTGGCTGGAAGAAGAGCTGGATGGGTACTCAGGCGATTTGTATCATCTTACTGATTTCTTTTTCAATGAAATAGAGGAGAATGTGGATTGTGTTCATGGCAACAGGGTTATCCCTCATCGTTTTGGCAAGGCCTATGGCACCTATGCAACCGACGTTTCCAGATGGAACATGGGATATATCATAGGCAGAGAAATTTATGGAGAAGAAGTTCACCATACCAATGTTTTGAATGGAAGTATAAATTCCTATACGGGGAATCATCTTTCTATTGAGGATGCAGAGCCTTCAGAAGCATGGGCTGTTTCGGCCCTTGATCACCTGATACATTATGAATTTAATTCTTATGGTGTGTTCAGGCCGGTAAGTTTTTCCAGCTGGCCTACCCTCGATCCCCTGGATCATCCTGACGAACCTTTCTTCTGGGAAGACGCAGCCAAGATCGATCTGAATGAGATTATCCTCACCAATGCCCCCGCCGGATATTTTGCTTCGTATCATATTTACCCCTACTTTCCGGCTTTCATATCCCATACGCCGGAATACCAGGAATTTGAAGATGATTACGGGATGAATCCCTACCTGGGATATTTAACTGATTTGAAACAACATTACACCAATATTCCCCTCATTGTAGCGGAGTTTGGGATTCCTTCCAGCTGGGGCACTGCCAAATTTGGAATAGGAGGAATGAATCATGGCGGTTTTGATGAATGGGAGCAGGGCAATATGAACCTTCGCTTGCTTAAATCCATAGAAACAGCCAACGCTGGAGGCGGCATTTATTTTTCTATTATAGATGAATGGTTTAAAACTACCTGGATAAATTATGTTGATTTCATGGCCAACAGACGCCCCTTCTGGCATAATGTAACCTCGCCCGAGCAAAATTATGGCCTGTTGGGTTTCAAAAGTGAGCCCGTTTATGAACTTTGGGAATCATTCTGCAATGATTGCCCTGTTCACGCAATTAAAGCAACATCCGACCATGCCTACTTTCACCTGTCGGTATTGCTGGATGAACCTTTCACTGCCGCTGAAGGGATGTGGATTTCGCTGGATACCTACCTGCCTGATGTGGGAGAATCCATATTGCCCGGCGGCCATGTGGTATCCAATCGTGCTGAGTTTGCCCTGCATATCACCAACCATAGCGCACAATTGTACGTTACCCGGGCCTATGACATTTTTGGGTTCTTCAACACCAATAACCTGAATCCGGGCCAGGTTTTCCAATCGGTTGTATCTGATGGTGCGCCATGGCAGCTGGTAAAATGGAAGCTCAGCACATTTTCCCCTTATGATATTGATTATATAGGTAACCTGAACTTAAATTATCATTTCTTTCCGGAAAATACGCATGATGCCGTAAGAGTGTTTTTAGACAAAATAAACATACGAATACCCTGGGCATTGCTTCAGTTTGTGGATCCCAGTCAGCGGAAAGTGTTACATGATAATATTGCTACCTCACAAATTGAATACATGGAGAGTGATGGAATTTCCGTTTCGGTATTTTATCAGGGTGAGGAGTTTACGCCCCAGGATCGTTATTTATGGGATGAGTGGAATGTGGTGGAATCGGTGCAGCAGTACCCCAAAGGATCCTATTTCGTTATGAAAGACCGTCTGCACGAATTTAACAACAGAGCCATTGCCGTGTGCGATACCTTTTATTTAGCTATTAACGGAGAGCCGGCAGTTGTTGGAAATACAGAAGGGGTATTGGCTAACGATTTCGATCTGGATGGCAATTTCATGCAGGCACTTGTGTTGCAAGCACCTAAGTATGGCAGGCTGCAGCTTAATCCGGATGGTTCATTTGTTTATGAGCCCTTTGGAGAAATTATTTGGAAAGACTCATTTCAGTATGTGATTTTTGATGGGCACAGCCTCTCCGAAGCCGCCAATGTGCAGCTATATATCAATGTGGAAGTTTCCATACCTGAGCATGATATAGCACTTCATGGAGATAAGCCGTTGATTACTACTTACCCCAATCCGGCAACAAACCGGGTCATGATCCGGGCCGATGATTCTGTTATTGATCAGGTAAGTGTTTTTGATGTGAACGGACGGTTGTTAACCACCGAAATAGTGGGTGCAAACAGCTACAGGCTTGGGGTTTCTCATTTGCCTTCCGGTGTTTATTTTCTGAAGATCAAATCAGCAGAAACAATGCAGGTGAAAAAAATTCAGGTATTTCAGCCTTAAT
>RECE01000388.1 GCA_007694165.1 Bacteroidota bacterium | reverse complement strand
ATGTGCACGAATCTTCATTCAACGGCAACCAATTGGTGACAGCGCAACGGCAACATAGGTTTGATGGGTCAGGTAATCGTAAAAATGTCTGCAATAGTGATCAGACGAGCTCAAAGTCGTCGGACCACTGTGCAGGGAATAGTGGCGGGGGCAACGGTGGTGGCCCCGTCACCTGCAATAACCAACGGGGAAACCTTATCGAGACCCTTCGCTCATTATTAATACAAAAGGCAGTGCTGTCCATGACGGGCATTGTTTAGGGCACCTGAACTTTATTTAAAAAGATACGCTCAGGGTGACAGGTGCTCTATAGATAAATTAAGGGAAAAAGAAAAGACGGCGGAGCCGCCTTTTCTTTTTCCCTCCTCCTTTTCCTCAATTTTAGTCCGGGCCGGAGCTGTAGTCCGGGCCGGACGGGTGCGTTGTGCAGGGCTGGTGAGGGTATGGCAGCAGTTGTTGCCCTTGCTAAAATGTTGATGATGTGTTGTTTTAAATTGCATTTAGCCTGGGCCTGACGGGTGTGTTGTTCCATAAGAGCGGAATTGCAACCGACCGCAGGGAGCTCAACGAAGTTAAATTCCGCTCAGCCCTGGGGTGAATTATTCCATAAGAGCGGAATTGCAACCGACCGAAGGGAGCTCAACGAAGTTAAATTCCGCTCAGCGGGGGGCTCAACGAAGTTTATTTCCGCTTAGCTAAAAAAAAACGACCACCCCTTCCGGGATGGTCGTTCTTTAAAAAATTCAGGTAAGGGGAATTATTTCACCCGGCTTACTTTGAATACTTCGGTTCTATCACTGGTGATGATTCTTACGAAGTAGTTGCCCACGGGCAGGTGTGCGAGGTTGAGCGTAGAAGAACCTGTTGCACTGGTTCTTGTAAGCACTACATTGCCCAATACGTCTACTACCTGGATATCTCCCTTGATGCCTTCGGCCATCTGCAGATTAAGCTGATTGCTGAAAGGGTTGGGGAACACAGAAATACCATTCTGAGTAATTTCAGTTATATCCGTACCATCGGGTTGAAGCTCAATATCCATGATAGCGTGGTCATCAATAAGCTCGAAGCTTCCTTCGTAGTCATGGTAAGTATCACGGCTAATGGTATAGGTATACTCGCCTGGCATCATGTACCACATTTCATAATGACCTTCTTCATAATCATGGTCATTGATGGAGATAACAGCATCTGTTACATCATGGCCATATTTGTCTGTTATGTTGAAAGTAGCATTGAATTGTCTGATTAGCATGAGCTCCACGGTAACATCAGCAATGATATCATCTTCCTTGTCGCCGTTATCGGTAGTTTCAATAACAAACTCATGATTTACAATACTCTCATGGCTGTATGCTTTTGCTGAAACGAAGTAAGCACCTGGTTGCAATGAAATGTGAGCCAGTCCGGCTTCGTCAGTAAACATTTTCATGCTTCCTACTTTCACTTCTGCATCCTGAAGTTCTTCACCCAACTGATTTGACAAAACAAACTCAACCATTTGACTGGGTTCAAGCTCCTCAGAAGCAAATGCAAGGTACAGGTTGGGTCTTACAGCAGTATTTCCACTATAGTTAGGAACAGCTTGTGTATCACTGAATCCATAGGCTGTCCGGTTGGCTCCAACGTTGGTGCTGGCTACCCTGTAAAAGGGAGAAGTCCATTGTGGCAGGATACCCCATACGATTTCAATGAGCAAATTGCTTTCACCATCGTATTCAAAGTGTTCTATTTCCCATGTATGCCAACCGGTTGCTGTTGGCATCTGGTATGCTTCGGCCTGAAATACTACTTCTGCATCAGCAGTGTTAATAAAGGCTGCTCCAAAAGCATTTTGCTCCACATGCATCATTCGAATGACAAAGTTGGGCAGGTTGTTGTGCTGAGTGGCTACCTGGATAATGTCGTAACCAATTTCAAGGATGGTTTTTTCACCTGCGCCAAGCTCTTCAGCAGTGTAAATCATCTGTGAACGGTTGGCTTTATAATAGTTGTAGAAAGGATACTGTACAGAAGGAGTTGTTCCATCACCTATTGTTGTTTCAGGAGTTTGGCCAATAATCAGTAGCTGTTCTGATTCAAATGCATGTGCATCTTCAATGGTAAAAATCAGTTCAACGAAAGTTCCCTCAATTGTAGAGGCGTTTGCCTGAACAGTGTAAGTTATTTCAACATTATCGCCTGCGGCTACAATGCCTGGTTCTACAACATCTTCCAAAACGGTTAGATAAGGATTCGATACAATCATTTGAGCCACAGGGGCCATGGCAGGTGCACCGCCGGTGTTGGTATAGGTTACAATAAGATCGGCAGTTTCGCCTGGCTCGAGAAGTCCATTATTGTTGCCAGCTGAATCATCCAGTACATATTGTGATATGCTGAACATAGGAGAGTAAATTCTCAGACCAAAGTTGGAGCTCCAGTCTTTTACTTCTTCATTCTCATCCTGTCCTGCTATTTCAAGGGTAAACAGGATATTGTGGTTGTCAGGAATTACATGATTCACCTCAAAAGTAAATGCAGCATTTATCAAAAGGTTTTCATCATCAATGATTTCACCCCAGAATGCTTCATTTTCAAGAATGGTGATGTATTCACTTTCAGTAGTAAGGGTAGCAGTAACATTCTCTGCTTTCTCGATACCCACGTTTTTAAGGCTAACATTCAGAATAATGGTTTCACCATAATCGGCCTGGTTGTTATTGTTGCCTTGTGAATCATCAATCTCGTAGTAGTCAAATACAACATATGGTCCGTCAGGAGGAATCACCTGAAGTTCTTCATTGAGGTAGGTGATTTTGTTGAAGCTCATAATGGCCAGGGTAAGAACACCCGGCTCGGTAACAGGCACATCAAAATCAACAGTAACCATACCGCCTTCAACTGCTCCGGTACCTACAATCACTACTTCCTCTTCTGTAAGGTCATAATACGAAAGGGTAACGGTTGCTCCTTCAGCATCGTCAACATTTACAGTAAAAGATTCAGACCCCAGCAGTATAACAGGGTTGTAAGTTACTGACATGGGAGAGGGTGCTTCTGTTCTTACCTTCAGGGTAGGATCGCCAAATAAGATCCAGGTCTGGTGGGTGTTGATACCAGCTGTTCCGTGGGCGGGAATCATGGCCATGCTTCCATTGATAGATAAACCACCAAAAGTTCTTTGGAAGGTATTTACATTGGGGAAGATACTCATTTCCGCCAGCAGGGTTACCATTTCGTCCTGTCCGGTCATGGGGGGTTGCCAAAGCTGGTTGATGGTAGACATCATGGTTCCGATGGCTCCGGTGGGCTGACCTTCGTGGGTAGCACGCATCCATGCTTCGGCAAAGCAGAAGTTGTTTACAAAGTTTCCGTTTACACAGGCTACTGACCAGATAAAGGGAAGCATGTTGATGTTGGTAAGCTGGTTTACATGGCTGATGCTGTAGTTGGCAACTGACCAGCCGGTTACAGAACCGTGGTTGCAAAAGTTAACAATACCGATACCTTCGTTAAAGTCGCCAGACATCTGTGCTGCATTGGTATTGGGGACACCGGGTACATTGCCGTCGTATCTTTTCAATACCTCAGTATAGGTGTAGTTAAGCAAGGTGTCGCGAATAAAGTCCATGTGCTGATAATCGTTTTCACCACCATTGTGACCACCACCTGTGCCTTCGTTACGGGCAACGCCCATACCGCGGCTTAACCATGTTGCGGTTTCATCCAGGTCCCTTTCATAATGGATCATTCTTTCCACCTGTGTTTCCACATGGGCAACGGTTTCGGCTGAAAAACGGCCCACAAAAATATCGTTGTAGCTATTGGTTCCCACCAGGAAACCATAGGCATTGTCCGATTGCCCTCCGCTGGCATTCATGGGAGGAATCTGCGGACCGTCGCCTATAAGGAGCAGGTGTGCGAAATCAGGATTTTCGTCGTAGTAGTTTTGTACATAACTTTTGATGGCTGCAGCAGTGTTTCCTGCTTCTGATTTGGGAACCATAACAGTTTTGCGGCCCGTGGTGCGTTTCCAGTCAACAAAAGGCTGCATGGCATCCATAAAGCTGTCATAGGCAATAATAAGCATGCTGCCTTCTTCACCTTCCAGCACCTGGTAGTTTTTGCTGGCAGCTTCCATGTTAAGGAAGAAACGGTCATAAATAAATCCGAAATCTTTTTCAATGTTGATTTCATCGCGCTTGCGAACCAGTGCATCACGGCCAGGCTGGTCTGTGGCATTCACTTCCACAACAATGTCAGTATAAACCCTCAGTATCTGGCTAACAGGGTTGTACTGGAAAGGGAAGATGGTAACGGTTTGGCCGCGGAAGTCTCTCATGATAAAGGGATCTTCCAGCTGTGCCAGTTCTCCCGGCCAGAAGGCATCTTCGTTGTAGGCTTCTCCATAAATAAAAGGTACATCTTCGGGTCTGATATCCCTTGTGAAATGTCCTTTGGAGGGAGCGATGGCAATATTGGAATACTCTTCATATTTGTAACTGATAACTTTCACGTCCATCTCATACAAATCGGGGATGATAATGGTAGTGTAAAGCTTGGGCAGGTCGGGCATGCCTGCTTCTGTGATATTCACTCCGTTTTGCAGAGAGAGAATCATTTCTGATCCGCGAGGAGTGCGAATCGCATGCTCAAAATATCCTTCCACCGAAAACTGAATGTTGGTTTGCTGGATGTTGCTCTCCAATAAATGGATGCTGGCCTCAGCAGGTTTACTGCTGGTTATGCCCACCCAGTTGTTTTGTGCCATGGTCATGTGCAGCATGGCCAAAAACAAAACAAGTAAAGTAGTAGTAATTTTTCTCATGATGTCTGGTAAATGGTTAATAATAAATTAAGTGAATAATCCCGGGCAGGGTTTTATCCATGCCCGGGATGTAACTATAAAGGTTATTGTAATACAATCTTTTTTATGGTAACATTGTCCTGGGAATCTATTCGAAGGTAATAAATTCCAGCCGAATAGCCATCAAGACGAATGTTAAATTGATTTTCACCGCCCCCTGGGTTCACTGTACGGGTTTGCAGAATCTGCCCCTGGTAGTTGGTAAGTCTTACAGTAGCTTCAGAGTTGAAACCATTCATCCGCACATTTATATTGCCGGTGGTGGGGTTGGGAAATACTCTCACATCCTGCGCCGAAACACTTTCAACAAAAGTACCGTCGGGTACAAGGGTTATGTGAAGTTCAAGGTTGTGATCAGTAATTTCAAAGGAACCTTCTTTATCGAAATACCCGCTACGGGTGATGGTATATTGATATACTCCTGGCTCAAGATCACCAATGAGGTATTCTCCGGGGTTGTGCTCATTGCCATCACAGGTAATTACGGCATCTTCTACATCATGTCCGTAAGTATCGCTGATAACAAATTGTGCATGTCTTTTGAGATAGCCAAAAATTACCTCGATGGCAAGGGAATCACTGCCTACAGAAAGATCTTCACCCACAATATCTCCAAATCCCTGTGCGAAGGCGCTGAACAGGTAATTGCCAGGGAACAGGTTGAGTTGTGCCTCTCCTGCACTGTTGGTAAGCATGGTGTAGGAGCCGATTTTTATGGCTGCTTCTTCCAGTACTTCCATTTCGGGAGATTTGGCTATGAAGGAAATGGTTTGTGAAGGCTCAGTTTCTTCTGCCTGGAAAGAAATATGCAGGTTGGGGCGCGAAGTTGAATTGCCATTATAGTTTGGCACTACCTGGGTGTCACTAAAGCCGTAGCTTACCATAGCATTAGGCATGATAGTAGTAGCTACTTTGTAAAAAGTACTGGTCCAGCTTGCCAGTTGGCCCCATACTACCTCCACAAGCAGATTGCTTTCTCCGTCATAAACGAAATCTTCAATATCCCACAAGTGCCAGCCTGTAATGTCGGGCATGCTGTAAACAGCTGCCGAGAAGACCTGGGTAGCATTGCTCATATCCACAAAAGAAGCGGGCATTTGCGCTATGTCCACATGTTTTACCAGAATTTTGAAATTGGGAAGGTCTTTGTAGTTATTAGCCACCCGGGTAATGTTGAAACCGAGTTCTTCAATAACCTTTTCTCCTGCTCCCAGTTCACTGTTCAGATAAAGCATCTGCGAGCGGTTGGCTTTGTAATAATTGTAGAAGGGATATTGTACCGATTCACCTGTACCATCACCAATCTGCATTTCGGGAACCTGTCCGATTACCAGTTCGGTTTGGGTTGCGAAGAAATGGCCATCTTCGATGTTCAGAGACAGGTCAACAAAAGTTCCTTCTGCAGCAGCACCATGGGCATGCACCACAATGGTGACTTCATTAGTTTCTCCTGCATTGAGGGCAGGCAAGTCCAGGTTTTCATTTTCTATGGTCAGGTAAGGGGAGTTTCCGGTAATTTCAAAGGCTGGATTCAGTGCTGTGGCTCCGCCGTTGTTGGTTACCATAAAAGTAAGAATAGCAGATTCGCCCGGGTCTAGTCGTCCGTTGTCATCTCCGCCTTCTGCATCATCCAGGGTATAATTTGGGTTGATGGAAAATACGGGTGCAAAAGCCGTAATCCTGAGGTTGGAAACCCACTCGTCGGTTCCATCGGTAATAGTGAGGGCAAAAGTAGCCTGGTGGTTGTTGGGTACGATTTGACTGATTTCCATTTCGAAAGCACCGGCCATAAAGGAGGTGTTTCCTGTTTCGCCAGCCTGCATACCATCAAATTCAACCGCTGTGCCGGGGTTGATAATGGTGATGTAGGGGTCTGTTCCGGTCAGGGTTGCTGTAACAGTGCCAACGGGGTCTGCTCCTACGTTTTTGATGGTTACATCCAAAGAGATGGTTTCATTGTAGGAGGGTTGCCCGTCGATGTCATAATGATCAAGAACCACGAAAGGTCCTTCGAGAGCTGCTGCAGGAACGGTTTCAATGTATGGGATGTATTGTGATTTTGTAACCACAATCATTACATCACCTCCGTCAAGGACTGGCTCAATGGGAACTTCAACTTCACCACTTTCATCCACGAAGGCAGCACCGTGCAATACCCCGTCTTTGCTGATAGCAACATAGGAACCCGGCAGGGCTTCTACGGTATAAGTGTCAAGGCCTATGGGTAAAATGGGCATATGGGATACTATATTGTCGGAACCCTGGGTTTTGTAAATAAAAGTGGAAGGATCGCCGAAAGTATGGTATGCCTGCCAGTAATACAGCGGACTGGAGTGGCTGGGGTAGTTTTGTACGTCCACTTCAGTAACGGCCAGGTTGCCTACAAATTTCATGGCTCCTACGGCCAGGTAGTCAGAAACAAAAGGAGCATCGTATGCACCCAGGGTGGTTTCCGCAGCGGTGGGTACATAGCCATTATTGGTTCCCTGCAGAGGGAAGGCACCCACGGCCCAATAGAAATCTTCGAACCAGTATGAGTTGGGAGCTGAACCGATATATGCCACAGCACCTTTGTTGGCTGCACGTACCCATGCTTCACCAATGCTTTCAGGATGGCTGAACAAGGAACTCTGGCAGCAGTTGCCAACAGCCAAAGGATATTTTCCTGTATTGGTCATGTTGTGCACATCGGTTACAGTAAGGTATGGACCCGCCCATGATGTAGAGGAACAGTGCGCGGTAAAGTTGATAAAACTCACTGAAATACGCGCATTGTCATAACAGCCTGTATAGCTGTTCAGGTAGGTGTTTACATTGTTGAAACCATGGGCTGCATTAAAATAGTTTTGGGTAGCATAATGTACGGTGGGCTGCCCGATCCTGGGATTCCAGGTTCCGTCTTGTCCGGCAATCAGGGTTACATCGTCAAGATAGGTGGGGTCATCAAACTCATATTTCTCATAATAGAGAATTTTGTCAATCTGGTTTTGCAGCTCCTGCACGTTTCTGGCTGATAAGCGGCCATGGTACATTTCAGGGAAATAGTCACCATCTACCGAGGCATAATACAAATCCGTAACCACATTGGATGATGTGCCAATGGCAGAAGCAGGAACTTTGGCACCATCACCCACCAAAATAACAAAAGTTGGAGCAGGGTCTTCGGGCGTAGCAGCATTGTAAACGCCATGGATGTGCGATTGGATGGCAGCTGCAGTGGTTCCCACCTCATCGGTGTAGTCTACCTGCACGTAAAATCCCATTTGTGTTTTCCACTCAATATAAGGTTGGAGAGTCTCCTCAAAATCGCGGTGCGAAACGATGAGCATTTTAATGGGATTTTTGGTCAGATCGGGATGATCGTCGAAAACATTGCGGTTCATCATGGGGTTCAGCACACTGGATTCCAGTACCTGGAAGTAAGGTGACCAGGTGGATGCCTTGATATAATGGGTCAATTCCATGTCAGCATCTTTGAAGCTGATTTCCAGCTCGATGTTGTTGTAAACCCTGATAGTACCGGTGGCTGGATTGTATTGTACCGGAGCAACTACGAGCCTGGCAAGGCGCATGCCTCTCATAACTCCCAGGACCTCTACCTCTGCGATTTCTCTCTCGTTAAAACTGCTTTTGGCATAAGCTTCCTGCAAAAATTCGAAGGGAACGTCCTCAGGTTGCTGATCCTTGCGCATTGAAGGCTGAACAGGCATCAAAGGATTTTCAATGCCATAGTCTGTTAGTTTGTACTCCGTAGTGGTGTAGCTTTTTACTTTCACCTCTGCGGTGGCACCAAAGGGAATCTCAATAAGATTTTTGGCTGCCGGAAGTTTGGGAGTCCCCAGTTCACCAACCGAATAAGCGTTTTGAAACATCAGTTCATTAAATGTTCCATGTTCTGTTTTCACTTCCAGGGTGCGCAGTTCATCAAAGGCATAATGAACTTTCAGGGTTTGGAAATTGCTTTCCTTAACCTCGGTGATGCTTTTTGCAGCTTCTAACCGGACAGGGCTTTGTGCCGATGCACTGACAGCGAAAATGAATAAAAAAACGGTTAACAACCGCCATTGCAAAAAATTACTTTTTGCTCCTTTGTACATAATTAATAAATCTCTCTTCATTTGTTTGGTTTTAGAAATACTTGTTTTGACCTTTGGGTGAAAACCTTCTGATGCATTTTTATTTTAGCCAAATGAACACCTGAACATTTCAGGTTGCTGGATGGAGGGTCAACGGACGTTAACCTTCGCAAGCAGATGTGATGGTAGGGAGGTAATTATTTCCTGGAATGGGAAATTTGACGCAAAAATGGTGTGCATGTTAGGGGTTTTCAGACTTTGGGTCGGGTTTTTTTAAAATTCAACTTCACAAAAATAAAGAAAATATATTTTACGTACAAAGAAGTTTCGATATATGTTCCATTAAAAATGAAAATAAGCATGTGGCAACAGCCTCTGTTTTTTCTGTTTGCTTATGTTATTAGGATGAATTAACCACCAGGTGGAGAGATACATTCGACAGGAAAATTTAAATGCTTCCTGAAGAAAGTAAAAAAGATTTGATTTTCTGAACAGGCACCAATGAAGCCAGCATGCCAATGAGTGAGACCGTAAAAAACACCAGTACAAAGTCCCAGGGGTTAATCTGTACGGGATAAGCATCAAGGATAAAGGTTCCGTCGGCCTGTAGTCCTACCATCCCGTATTGCATTTGCAACCAGCTTATCAGGGCTCCCAGGAATATGCCAATACCAGCACCTCCCAGCCCTATAAGCATTCCCTGGTGGAGGAAAATGTTTTTTAACGTTTTAACAGAACAGCCCATACTCCATAGAATTCTGATATCTTTTCTTTTCTCCAGTACCAGCATGGTAAGGCTGCCGGTAATGTTAAAAGCTGCAATAACCATTATAAAGCTCAGGATGAAAAATATGGCCCATTTCTCCTGCCGCATGATTTTATACAAAAACTCTTCCTGTTGCAACCTGTTTCTTACTACATAGTCCTCTCCGGCTATTTCTGCAACCTGTCGTTGTATTTGCCGGATATTGGCATTGGGGTCTACCGAGAGCATTACAGAAGTTACTTTTCGATCGTATTCCGTGAGGTATCTCAACAAGGATATGGGGGCGATTACATAATCCATATCAAATTCCGACTGTACTGAAAATACTCCTGAAGCGAAATGGGTGCTGGCATTGAATGCCTGTGCCGGATGAATGGTAGTTACACGCCCCCGGCGGGGGATGTAGATATGAAAAGGGTTAAGGTAATCATGAATGCTGGCATTGAGTACCATTGCTACCCCCTGGCCTATGATCAGGTTCTCCATATCGCCCGACTGGAGTTCGTATCTTCCCTGCCAAATCATGGTGTCTAAACCGGTAATATGGCGGTAATTGTCATCCACGCCCCGTAATGTAACAATATGCTGCTTGTCCTTGTGAGTGATTAATGCTGTTTCTTCAAATACTTCTCCAAGGTAAAATACTCCGGGAATCTTCTTTATTTCTTCCGCCGGAAAATCATTAAAATCAAACGTCTTTCCCTCTGCAAGGCGGATTTCCATGTCGGGATTGAAGGAATTGAACAGGGAAAGAATCAGCTTTTCAAGGCCATTGAAAACAGAGAGAACAATCACCAGCGCCATGGTTCCCACAGCTACACCCACCACAGCCACAATGCTCAGTACATTGACGGCAGTTTGCGATTTTTTGGCAAACAGGTATCTGCGGGCTATGTAGAAGGGGAAGTTCAAAAAAATGTTTTTATTAATTCTTGTTGTTTTAGAAATATTTTAATTGAAGGTGCTTTTTTTCATCCGCTCTTCTTCATAAATCACTTGATATCCTGTCATTTCGATCCCGCAAGTGCGGGAAGACCACGAAGTAGCAGCGAAGCTAAATCTCTGAATTTATATTGTGTGTCTGCGAATTTTTATATGCTTTTACCAGCAGTCCGGTTCCGGTTGCATGATTACTTCTTACATCCAAGTAATTCAACACCATGCAAAAGGGAAAAACCAGCAGGTAATACAACGGAAGCACCAGGTAAAAAATTGCAGATTTTCCCAGCATAAGGATGGGGTATTTCATGGAGAGTTTCCATGAAAGGCTTCCTGGTTTGCCATAGGTGTACTTAACCTCTATGCTTTCAAACCCTGCACTTTGGAGTTTTTGTATTATTTCTTCTTTCCCGTAACCGTCTCTCACATGTTCTTCTATGAAAGATTCATCGTGTTCGTGCTCTACTCCCGAACCTCCCTGATCAGACGGGGTGCTAATCAAAAGCATGCCACCTGGACGCATGGAAGCATGAAAGTTTTCAAAAACCTTTACATCCTCTTCAATGTGTTCCATTACATCAATGGATAAAACAAGGTCGTAATGTGCCGGTTTTTGGTAAAGGGTCAAATCGTGTGTAAAGAAAGAAGCCTTGCTGGCAGAAGTTTTGGCAAAAAACTGATTGCAATCTTCCACCTGTTCCTCCTTAAGTTCAATTCCATGAATTTGCCATTTGGGGTTTTTGCGGGCAATGTACCAGCTGTATTGCCCAAACCCGCTTCCTGCATCCAGCACCCTGATGTCGGGGTTGTTTTTGTTGCGGCTGAAAAACCCTTTCAGATGATAATGCACATGCCAGGCCCTGAGCAGCAACAGATCAAGCAATGAGTAGAAGAGTTTTCGCAGGAAAATATGGCGGTTGAAAATTTTCCCCAGCCGGGCTTTTATGGGATCATACTTCATGGATGGGCGTTATTGTTTCAGCAGGTTTTCAATGTTTTCAATATAGTCCAGGCTGTCATCCACAAAAAACTGCAGTTGCGGCACTTGCCGTAACTGGTGTTTTATTCTCATGCCCAACTGCTTGCGGATTTCGCTTGAATGCAGATGGACCTGCTTCATAACGGTTTCAGTCTCTTTTCCGAAAATGCTCAGGTAAACTTTTGCAATGGAAAGATCCGAAGTTACTTTTACCTGTGTTACGGTTATCAGGGCGCGCTGGAAAAGGTTGGGGGCTTCCCGCTGGAAAATTTCTCCCAAATCTTTCTGAAGCAGCTTGTTAATTCTTTTCTGTCTGTTAGTCTCCATAGAAATGCTCTCTTTTTGCAAATATACGCTTATTGCTGCAATTATATTCCCGGGCAATTCGTTGCTGACATTAAAAAAAGTAAAATCTGAGCCCAAAATTTGTCTCTTTGCACATATTTACCTAAATTTAATCAATGGTGACCGGAAAAAGGGAGGAGGTGAAAGGTGAAAGCTCAAAGGTGAAAGGGAAGGAGTGTTTTAATGGCTAAGGGTCAATGGTTAATGGTTAATGAAGGGAGACGAGAGATGTTTAATTATGAATTATGAGTTATGAATGAGCTGAACGCGTGCCAGTAAAATACTGAAGATATAAGCTGGAAGGTGCAGCGCACCGGTAACCTTTGTAGTATGGATGATTACCACACTGCTAAGGCGCTGCGAAACAACGGCAATTAACTGCACACTGCTGATGACAGCGCACCCGAAGAAACGAGAGAAAAGTTAAAAGATAAAATCCATAATCCATAAAATAATTAGATAATTCGTTTAACTCTCAGTACGGCCTATCCTATTTAATCATGGCAAATTCCTAATTCTAAATTCCAAAATCAACATTCCAAAATCTGCATTCTAAATTCTAAAATCAACATTCAACATTCCAAAATCAACATTCCAAAATCTGCATTCTAAAATCTAAAATCAACATTCAACATTCAAAAAATGAAAACACGCCAGGAAAAAGATTCCCTCGGACCTATAGAGGTTCCAGCCGATAAATACTGGGGCGCACAGACACAGCGCTCTATTCAAAACTTCCGCATAGGCACGGAAAAAATGCCCGAAGAAATCATTGAGGCTTTTGCCATTTTGAAAAAGGCTTGTGCCATCACCAACCAAAAAATGGGAGTCCTGAAACCCGATATTTCCGGACCCATCCAGGATGCCTGCGATGAAATTCTGGAGGGCAAACTGGAAGGAAACTTCCCCCTGGTGGTGTGGCAAACCGGCTCAGGCACCCAGTCGAATATGAACCTCAATGAGGTTATTGCCAATCGCGCCCATGTGCTGATGGGGGGTAAGCTTGACGATGCTCAGAAAATGGTGCATCCCAACGACCATGTCAATAAATCTCAATCCTCCAATGATACTTTTCCCACGGCCATGCACATTGCTGCCTATAAGCTTGTTGTGGAAAGCACAATTCCTGCCCTTACGGCCCTCAAAGATGCCTTGCAGGAAAAAACAGATGCTTTTGCTGGTATAGTGAAAATCGGCAGGACACATCTCATGGATGCAACTCCCCTTACTTTGGGGCAGGAGTTTTCGGGTTACGTTTCGCAGCTTGAACATGGCCTGAGAGCACTGACCCATACCCTGGGTCATTTGAGAGAGCTTGCCCTGGGAGGTACTGCGGTGGGAACAGGAATCAATGCTCCCAAAGGCTTTGACAAAGAGGTGGCTATGGAAATTGCCGCCCTCACCAAGCATCCCTTTATCACTGCACCCAACAAATTCGAAGCCCTTTCGGCTCATGATGCCATTGTGGAAACCAGTGGTGCATTGAAGCAAATTGCTGTTTCACTGATGAAGATTGCCAACGACATTCGTTTTCTGGGATCGGGACCACGCTGCGGATTGGGAGAACTTTCGCTGCCTGCAAATGAACCCGGTTCATCCATTATGCCGGGAAAAGTGAACCCCACACAGTCTGAAGCCCTGACCATGGTAGCTGCGCAGGTAATAGGCAATGATACTGCCATTACAATAGGAGGGATGAACGGACATTTCCAGCTCAATGTATTTAAGCCGGTAATGATTTACAATCTGCTGCAATCGGCACGTTTGCTTGCTGATGCATCCAATTCGTTCCGGACCAATTGCGTGGAAGGCATCACTGCCAATGAGGGTAATATTAACGCCCATCTTAATAATTCGCTGATGCTGGTTACTGCCCTGAACCCCCATATCGGGTATGACAATGCTGCGAAGATTGCCAAAAAAGCCCACGAAGAAAACCTCACCCTGAAGCAGTCAGCTATTGACTCGGGGTTGCTTACTGAAGAAGAGTTTAATCTATGGGTGGATCCGCGAAAGATGATTTAACAATGGGGCTAAAGCCCACTGAAGTTGCTGAGTTGAACTTAACCGTCAGCTAAAGCAGACGGCAATAGATACATTGTCTACTTGTTGTAAAGGGTAGTTTCAATTATTATCTATTGCTGTTGGCTTTAGCCAACTGTTCGGGAAAGAGAGGATAAATCTGCGGCAATAGATAAAATGTCTAATTGTTGTAAAGGGTAGTTTCAATTATTATCTATTGCCGTTGGCTTTAG
>RECE01000331.1 GCA_007694165.1 Bacteroidota bacterium | reverse complement strand
CCACCAGTCCGCCCACGGCAAACCCCCCGTAAACGTTTCCCGTGCTGTAGCTGTTGCTTATGGATGATAATCCTATGCTTTGCCCCACCAATCCTCCGGAATAGCTCCAGTAAATTCCTGAACTTACATTTCCGGTGCTGTAGCAGTGGTCAATAATCGATTCGTTATCATTATATCCGACCAGGCCCCCCAGAGACCAATCCACACCCGTTACATTGCAGGTACTGTGGCTGTGAAGGATTTGGGAAGATGCCATATTTTCCCCCACCAGTCCCCCAAGCATGTGGCTACCGTTCATGGTACCGGTGCTGTAACAATGGCTAACCACGGAATGCTGGAAGTTTAAACCTACCAATGCCCCGGTGCTACCTTGTCCGGTAATGTCAACATTGGTTACTCCTAAATTCTTTAGAACACCTCCTTGTGTCCATAAAAACAAGCCCGTAGAATACTGGTCGGTACGATTGATGAACAGGCCATCAATGGTGTGGTTTTGCCCATTGTAAACCCCAGAAAAGGGATTGCCGATGGGCAACCAGCCATTGCCGTCAAACCAGTCCACTGTTTCCGAGGCGTCAATGTCGGCCACCTGGATGTAATGGCTGGACCACCGGGCATACTGGTCAGGATCTGCAACTTCATCATCGTAAGCTGCAATCCAGTAAAGGTTTTCCAGGGTTGCAATTTCGTATGGGCTGCTTTCTGTGCCATCGCCCGCAGCAGGCTCAACCGACGTTTGTGCCATCAGCAAATAGCTGCTGAACAGGCAACTTAAAATGACAGTTATGGTTTTCATGACGACTTTTTTTTGAGATGGTTAATCAATTGGTTTAGTTTACCGAAGAAACTACAGCAATATTTTAACAGATGAACCTTTGGGATCATCTTTTTTGCCTTCTTTAGCATAAAAGGCATCGAACAGGCATCCATTAAGGGGAGAATATGGAAATTCCTGATTAGATAGAAAGCAGTCGTTTAATAGAAAAAATAACATGACCAATTTACAAAAAAACAAATCAAACGCAAAAAATAAATATGTAGAGCATGTAATTTAAAACGATTTTAAATAAGAAACGGGTTGTGTTATGGGAGCAAAACAGGAAAGAATAAAGTAATAATCGGGAATGGTCCCACAAAATTTTCCGCAAATTAATACAGACAGGCCAATACAATAACTTTTGAGTTTATTAGAAAGTGTATTCTCCTTGCTATCTGTTCATCAATCCCCCTAACCCCCTTTTCAAAGGGGGATTGCGCCGGTATTTATTTCAGGCTTCAGTCTCTTGTCTCTTGTCTCTTGTCTCTAACAACCAGTTACCCACCACTCATAAACCTTTCAACTTTTCCACTTTTAAACTTATAAACCCATCAACCCATAAACCCATAAAACCTCCATCTATTCCCTGAAATAATTCACATTCAAAGCATCCAATCTCCTAAAATGGTGATTGAGTCTTTTGGTGAAATCTTCAAAATCGTGTTTTCGGTTAGGTGTCCATAAAATTTCGGCCAGAGCAATGGCGCGTGGGTAAGCCATATACTCCACGTCGTCGGAGGTTTTCATATATTCTGTCCAGACATTACCCTGGGCTCCCAGTATGTGTTTAGCTTCTTTCTCACTTAAATCCAGCGGAATAGGGTTAAACTCATAGACTCTACTCAGGGGTATATAGCCTCCTATTGCCAGCGGCTGGGTTTCAGGGTCTGCCTGGTAGTAATCAAAGTAGCAATGGCTGGTGGGGCTCATGATCACATCGTGACCCATTTGAGCAGCTTCAATACCTCCTCTGACTCCCCGCCACGACATAACGGTGGCCTGGGGTGCAAGTCCTCCTTCCAGTATCTCATCCCAGCCTATGATATTGCGCCCTTTGGTGAGCAAAAAATTCTCAATCCTTCTGATAAAATAGCTTTGCAGTTCATATTCATCGGCAAGGTCTTCTTCCTGAATTCGAGCCTGGCACTTGGGACATTCCTTCCAGCGGGTTTTGGGGCATTCATCGCCGCCAATATGGATGTAATGTGATGGGAACAGTTCAATCACTTCCAGTAATACATTCTCAAGAAACTCAAAAACATCATCATTACCGGCACAAAAAACATCTTCAAAAATCCCCCACTCCTGTGCAACTTCATAAGGGCCGCCGGTACATCCCAGTTCAGGATATGCGGCAAGAGCTGCAAGTGCATGACCGGGCATTTCAATTTCGGGAATTACGGTAATATGCCTTTTTGCAGCGTAGGCAACCACTTCACGAACTTCATCCTGAGTGTAATAGCCACCATATCTGATACCATCGTATTGGTGGGGTTGATCGCGCAAATGCCCTATAAGAGTACCATCGCGCCAGGCCCCTATTTCGGTCAGCAATGGATATTTCTTGATTTCAATGCGCCATCCCTGATCTTCGGTTAGATGCCAGTGAAAAGTATTCATCTTATGAAGTGCCAACAGGTCGATGTATTTCTTGATGAAATCCACATCGAAAAAATGGCGGGCCACATCCAGGTGCATCCCGCGGTAAGAAAACTGAGGATAATCTTCAATATAAATATTTGAAACCCTTACATTTCTTAGCTGAGAAGCCTGTCCGGGTTGCTCAAGTTCGACAGGAAGCAATTGCCGAAGGCTTTGGATTCCGTAAAATACACCTCTTTCATCATCACCTGTAATAAGGACTCTTCGGGAAGTAATATCAATAACATAACGCTCTGCAATATTGCTTTGCTCATCCACTGCCAGCACAATACCCCGGGTGGGAAGCTCCTGCCCTTGCTGATAATATCTGATCTGAACATTTACACCGGGAATACGCTCAAGATAAACCAGCAGAAATTCGGCAGTGGTCTTCATTTTTTCATGCCCATGGGGGAGAAAAAGATCGGTGTTACCGCTGAAGCTAAAGTTACCACGTCTGTTTTCCCAAACCCTGGGCTCAGGAATAATAGAGGGTTTTTGTGCAAAAATCAAATTGGAACTCATGAGAATTAAAATTAATACGGGGATAAGCTTTGCCTTCATAATGTGTATGGTTAATTAGTTGGAAAAAATGTAAATATAGATAAAAATCTTCTGATTCTGATACCCATAGACAATTGAAAAGTGCTTAAAAGCTATATATAGAGTGAAATATAAACGGAAAAGACAATGCAAATCCTTTCAACAAATACTTTTAATTAAAAAATCGTTGATGTATTTATGATGTAGTCAAACTCTTCCAGGATGTAATTTAGATGTAATAATTGAATTGCCTGAATCTGTCTTTCATATTATTTTTATCAATTATCTCAAAACACAATCAGAATGAAAAGAATTTTTAAAATCTGGCTGCCGGTAATATTTGTGATTACCGCTATTTCATGCAGTGAAAATGACCTCGAACCTGCTGATAAAATAGAAGTTCCGGAGGGATATGTCCTTGTATGGAATGACGAATTTGATAACGGGCAAATAGACCCTCTGAAATGGACTTTTGAAACAGGTGATGGCACCGATTATGGGCTGCCAAGGGGATGGGGTAACAACGAATTGCAAATCTATACTACAAGCGACGAAAATGCAAGAGTAGATATGGATGGAGATGTATCAGCATTGATCATCACTGCGTTGAAACACGGTGAAAATGATTTTACATCTGCAAAGCTTACAACAAATGGACTGTTTAGCATGCGGTTCGGAAGGGTTGACGTAAGGGCAAAGCTACCAAAAGGCCAGGGTATTTGGCCTGCCATCTGGACACTGGGCGATAACCGCAGTATTGTTGACTGGCCCGGATGTGGTGAAATTGATATCATGGAGTTGCTGGGGCATGAACCCAATAAAATTTACGGGTCTGTTCATTATGTGGATGGTGAAAATCGCAAAGGAGAAAGTCAGGGGTATTACGAGTTAACAGGACCTGATTTCAGTGAGGCTTACCATATATTTTCATTGGTATGGACACCTGAAACGTTGACTTTCATGGTAAATGACGTAAAATATCATGAGGTTGCCATTGAAGATGATATGAAAGAATTTCTCCGCAGCCACTACCTGATCCTGAATGTAGCTGTTGGCGGTTACTGGCCCGGGTATCCTGATGAAAGCACTGCATTCCCGCAAAGCATGTATGTGGATTATGTGCGGGTTTTCGAAAAAGAAGGATTTGATACCCCTGAGCCACCGGTACTCGATATTGAAGAAGAAACTCTTGGCCAAAATCTGGAACCCGGTATAGCCCAGCACGCCATAAAGGAAGGTTTCGATGACCTGGGTAACATTGAAGTTATTTCCTACGGTGGCGGTGGTGAGCCATATATCGATACATCAGAAAATGCCATAGACGGTGAGCTGAGCCTGGTTTTTGATTTCCCCGGAGGTGCCTGGGGCGGAGCCTACTTTCAGATGGAGCAACCCAGAAACCTGAGCAATTATTCACACCTGGTGTTTGCACTCAAAAAGCCTGAAAGCCTGGCAGATGCAGAGATTAAGCTTGAGAGTCCTTCAACACAGTCAGCCATCTTTCTCATTAACTATGAAAGCACTGAACTCTCCAATGGTTTTGTTGAGTATTCCATTCCATTGAGTGATTTCCACGGATTGGATCTTATTCAATTAGACATCCCATTTGCTATCTGGAACCCGTTTGATGCCAGCGGAGATTTCGTTGCTGCCACTGTGTTAATAGATAATTTGCACTTTACAAACCGATAGGAGAAGGTTGAGGCTGAGCGTTAGCGAAGTCCTGGTAGCGGGAGCGATTCGGAATTAAGGTTGAGATTGAGAAGTAAAGTTTAAATAAAGGTGTTTCAGCTCACTTAAGAAGCTGAAACACCTTACCCTTCTGCCTGATTAAAGATTTTCAATTGAAAATCAACATTCCCCAAAATATTATTCAATGATCATCCCTTACTGCCAATGGCATTAACCGCAAATGCATAAGCTCCAAGCGAAATGGCTTTGCTTGCTCCCAGGTGAGAAATACCAACTCCTATTCTTTTCTGTGGGTCGTAAATGATTTCTTTTTCAGAAAAAGGAACCTTGATACGGGTCATTTCACCTTTTGCAAATTTTTCAAAACTTGCGGGTTCTTCCAGATTAAATGTCTGCATTACAAGTCTGGGAATATGATTTCCGTTTCCGTTTACGAGATTTCCGTTCATTTCTTTTAACATCTCAGGGAAGAAAAGTTCCCATGCATTGGCAAGCCCACCACCAATAACCACGGGGGCATCCATAAGAGTAACGATTTCGGCAAGAGCTATGCCTAAAGCACGACCAAATTTATTAAAAGACCCAATGGCTGCCTCACGGTTACCATCTTTTTGACTTTTGGCAATATAAAACACATCCAATGGAGCCATTCCATTTTTCTGCATTCCGGTGATGGCATAATATTCATTGGTAATGGCACGGGCACTGATGTTTTCTTCGGCAAAGGTTTTATCATTGAAAGGATTTCTCAACAACCACACCTCACCTGCTGCACCGTTATCGCCAATGATAAGGTCATTATTGCGCACCAGTCCGCCACCAAAACCAGTACCCAGGGTGATTCCGATAAGGTTATGGTATTGTTTGGCGCTACCGGACTTACTCAGTTTATCATTGAGAGCAGGTAGCATACCATGCATGGCTTCACCATAGGCAAAGAGGTCTCCATCGTTATTAATGAAGACAGGCAATTGGAAGTGTTCTTCGAGCATGGGTCCCAACGCAACGCCACCACGGAATCCGGGAAGATTGCCCAAATCTCCGATAATGCCATTTACATAGTCTGCAGGACCCGGAAAAGCAAAACTTATGGCTTGAGGCTTTTCAGAAAGTTGTTTTTCTATAGTTTCAAAACCCCGGATAATATTTTTCAGACACAATTCAAGATCTGCTGCATGTGAGGGTAAGCTCACAGGATTGACGATCTCATCACCGGCCTTTACTGCGGAGAAAACAAAATTGGTTCCCCCGGCATCCAGTGTCATAACTACGGGCTGATTTTCTGATAGTATCATAGTTATCTGATATTTTGCAAATTACTGGTATAAACTGCCAGGTATGCGACATAAAGTATTGAAGCAAAGGGAACAATTAATGCAAACCCTACGCTGGTCAGGTCAGCTACAGCACCCATAATGGGAGGTATTATTGCCCCCCCTACAATGGCTGTAACCATTAGCCCGGAAATCTCATTATTGCGCTCGGGCAATGAGTCTACTGTTATCGAAAAAATCAATGGAAATACATTGGCAAAACCTAAACCTGTAAGAAAGATACCAATGATGACAAGTGTCTGGTAGTTTGTGAACATAAGTGCCAGCCCTGCTATTGAAAGGAAAACCGTCAGAAGGAAAAATTTTCTCGCTTCAAGCCAGTTTAATACTACTGAGCCGGCAAACCTTCCGGTTATAATCGCAACAAAGAAAAAGGCATTTCCCAATAAGCCAAAGGTTTCAAGATCAATTCCAAATTTGTTGTTTAGCAAAATGGGTACTCCTGAACTGATAGAAACCTCGGCACCCACATAAAGAAAGATACCCAGCACCATCATGAGAATAAACCTGTTGTTAAGCAAAGAAAAACAGGTTTTAAAAGTTGCAGGTGCCACATTATCAAACTTCTGCTCATTAATTTTTGTAAAACCAATAATAACAAGAGTAATAACCAGGGCAGATGAATAAATAGGGAAAAGAATCATCCAGTCTAAGCCAAACCATTTTGCAGCTGCAAAGGGTATCAATGAGCCTGACAACGAACCGATAGCCTTGATGAATTGGCCAATTGTTAGATTACGGGCGTACTTACCAGGCGCTGAAACATCACGCATAATGGGATTTCCGGCAACCTGCAATATGCTTGCACCGGCACCCAGTAATAGTATGGTAAGTAGGAACAATCCGTAATTTGAAAGTCCGAACAATGGAATTATCAGACCCGCCAAAGCGATAGCCAAACCCATCATCAACACAATTTTTTTCCCTTTGCGATCCTGGAAGAGACCTATAGGAACCGAAAGCAAACCAAACATTACGAAACCCATGAAGGCAATGGACTGAGCCTCAAAGTTGGATAGTTCAAACTGTTTTTTGGCCAGACCCACAAAGGGACCAACCGCATCTCCAAAGCCCATGGCCAGGAAAGCTAAAAAAATGGGAAAAGATTTGTTTTTTGCCATAATTAAACAGGTTTTACAGATGATTCTCTTATGATTATATCTACAGGTAAAAAAACTGAACGCTCATGAGGCGGTATCCCGGTTTTTTTCAATTGTTTCATCAAAAGATCAAAAGCCTTCTCACTTATCCTCTCAATAGGTTGCTCAATAGCCGAAATAGATGGCTGGGTAAATCCAAAATACAACACATCATCGAAACCGATAAGCGCAACCTCATCAGGTATTTTTACAGAAAGCTTCCGCAAATATTTCAGGCAGGTAGATGTCAGATTGTTATTCATAGTAAAGATGGCCTCGGGCATATCACCGGTCTGGTAAAACTTTTGAAGCTTTTCCTTGATGGCATCTTCAATGGTATTGAAAGGAGCTTTGATATGCCATTCAGGTGGAATTGTTACTCCTGCTTCCCCGAGTGCCGACTGAAACCCCTGAATACGGTCATAAACCGAAGAAATATGCTCAGGAGTGATGGAGACCATGGCAATCCTGGTAATACCCTGTGTAAGTAAATGCCTTGCAGCCATGCGGGCTCCGCCAAAGTTATCGACCGACACATTGGTTGATTTCATTCCGTTGAATGTTCGGTCAATCAAAACGTGTGGCATACCTGCATCAACAAGTTTATTGAAATAATCAGCATTATCCTGGGAGGAAGAAATGATTAACCCGTCAACTTTACGCTCACGAAGCATCCGGATCTGTTGTTTCTCCTTTTCCACATTCTCTTCGGTACTGCATATAACCACACTATAACCCTGTTTCCAGGCCGCATCCTCAATATTACGCGCAATTCGCGAGTAAAAACGGTTGGAAATATCCGAAACAATCAAACCAATGGTATTGGTTTTTCCGGTTCTGAACCCTCTTGCAAAAACATTGGGCTCGTATTTCATTTCGCTAATCTTTTCACGAACCTTCTTTTGGGTATCAGGACTGATACCATGTGCATCTGCCTTGTTGTTAATAACAAGGGATACCAGTGTTTTTGAAACACCCAGACTTTTAGCAATATCGGCAATGGATACTTTTTTGGTCATAGCTTAATTGTGTCAGGTGCAAATATAAAAATTATCTAAACCGATTTAGCTATTTTTTAAAAATAAATTTACTTTTGTGGGGTAAACAACTTTCTATAATTAGTAAATATTACCTTTCTGTCATGTCAAAAAGATTTTTTCTCCCCGGCAAGATTACAGTAATTCTTGTTGTAATGTTAACTGCAACGGTTTCTAATTCCTGCAAAACAGAATACCAGGGCATGGGAAGCCGCCATATCATATTGTTTGAACAGGAGCCGGTTCATTTTAAGCCCGGTAATTATGATGGTCCTGTTGATTTAAACTCAACCGGTTTAATGAGAATAATGGATGGAAGAATTCTTTTACGAAAAATAAATCTTCCTGTTTACCAGAGGGAAGTAAAGGCAACACTCAGGATCACCTTTTCATCGGGTGGTGACCCATGGGATAAATCAGGTTCCTGCTTTGTGATCCCGGCAAACCAGGAGGTAAATATTCTCACTATTTTCAATGGAGAGCATGAATTCCCTGAGCCCGGTGAATCTGTTGAAGATTTCAGAGGGATTGTAGCTGACGGAAATTATTTACCAACCGTTGAACTCATGCGTTTTATGACTCCCTTTGGAGCCATCAGCGAAAGAACCCGCAACCGCCGGCCCGTTTATATTCCCCACTGGGAAGAGGAAGTAACCTGGGAAGTGGACATTACCGACAGAATGTCCTTACTTGAGGGTGATTTCTGGATTGGGATCTGGGCCGATACATGGACCAGCGAAGGCTTTATATTCTCGGCCCAACTGATCATCGAAGAGAGCCCATGGCCCTGCGCAAAGAAAACCGAAACCGAAGTTGTTTCACTGCTAAATACGGTGTATTATATTGGCGGACAAGGATATGTGGATATTTTTGCCAGGAAAGACATTGAAATTGAAGCCAGGATACCTGCCTATGCCAAAAATGTACGTCTGTATTATACTACCACAGGTCATGGTGGCCACTCGGGTGGGGATGAATTTGTACCCCGCGAAAACATTGTGAAAGTAAATCAAAAAGAGGTACTGCGTTTTACCCCGTGGCGCGACGACTGCGCTTCCTTCAGGCGGTTTAACCCAAGCTCAGGAGTTTGGCTTCGCCCGGATACGGCATATTACCTAGACCGTACCACCCGCAGCTACCAGGCTAAAGTAATTGAAGAACGCCTGGCTTCCAGCGACCTTTCCCGTTCAAACTGGTGCCCCGGTAGTTCGGTTGAACCCATGGAAGTTAAACTGAGTGAGTGGAATGTGGGAAAAAACACCTTTACTTTCAGCATACCTGAAGCCCAGGAGGCTGTTGATCCCCTGTTGAACCACTGGTTGGTAAGTGCATGGTTAGTATGGGATAAATAATCAGAACTTCCGGTTTGCAAAGCAACCGGAAGCTTCCTGATTAAGTCGATCTGGAAGCTGGAAATTACCTTCGGGAAGTTTACAGTTCCTGAACTTCCAGCTTGCAAAGCAACTGGAAGCTTCCGGTTATAATTATTGCACCAATACTTCCGGCGGTCTGTTTTCATCAGCCCTGCCAAATTCATAATTGGGCTCACTACCCATAAAGAATTCCAGTTTTCCGCCCTGCATAATTTCAGGGTAGGTTATATATGAGCGCATCTGGTCTTTTCCGTTTAGTCTTATCTTCTGCACATAAATATTTTCGCTGCTGTTGTAGTGGGCAACGATGGTAAACTTTTTATTATCCGGCAGATGTATGGTTGCCCGGTGTGCCACAGGTGAACCGATAGCAAATACTGAATTGGCAGAGTTAACCGGATAAAATCCCAGCGAAGAGAAGATATACCAGGCCGACATCTGTCCGCAGTCCTCATTGCCGGGCAGGCCATCGGGCAGATCAGTATACCATTCGTCCATGATAAATCTTACCTTGCGTGCAGTTTTATGCTGAGCTCCAACGTAATTAAACATGTAAGCTGCGTGGTGGCTGGGTTCATTACCCTGGGCATATTGTCCCACAAGCCCTGATATATCGGGTGATGCAAATTCGCCCAAATCGCCGGTAACAAAAAACAAACTGTCAAGTTTGGCTTCAAAAGCTTCATCGCCACCCATCAAATCAGCAAGTCCTCTTACATCATGGGGAACCAGGAAAGTATACTGCCAGCTGTTTCCTTCGGTAAAGTCGGTCCAGGCATAGCCTTCATGAATAGATTCGAAGGGATCAAATGGTTCCCTGAAACTGCCATCCGACAATACGGGACGCATAAAGCGGGTTTCGGGGTCGAAGTAGATACGGTAGGCCTGTGCACGTTCACGGTAATAGGCGGCATTGGCCGAGTCTCCTCGCATTCTGGCAAACTCAGCAATGGCCCAGTCTGCCAGGGCATATTCCAGTGCCTTGGAGACAGATTCCTGTTCCAGGTCGGCAGGGATGAAGCCTTTCTCTCTCAAAAATTTAAGGCCATCTTCATCAATCAATGAAGATGTGATCATCGCCTCATAGGCCAAATCGTGGTCAAAGCCTGAAAAGCCTTTGAAAACCGCGTCAGCGACTACCGGCACGGCTGGATAACCTACCATCGTATTGGTTTCGTTCCCCAACAGGTGCCAAACGGGCAACTTACCCTGGTGCTTATAAATCAGTAGCATGGAGTTGATCATATCATCCACCCTTTCGGTTTGAATGATGGTAAACAGTGGGTGCAATGCCCGGTATGTATCCCAGAGTGAGAAGATGGAATAATTGTCAAATCCGGGATCAAGGTAAACTTCCTTATCTGTGCCTCTGAAACTTCGATCATGATCATTAAATAATACGGGCCCATAAAAAGCATGATACATGGCAGTGTAAAAGGTGCGCATTTCGGCTTCATCGGGGTGATAAAAGTCAATTTTAGCCAGCTCGCGGTTCCATTTGTCACGCGCCTGCTCCCTGACTTTTTCAAAATCCCAGTGGGGAATCTCTGCCTTAATATTGTTGAGTGCTCCCTCATAACTTACCGGCGAAATACCAACTTTAAGTGATATCTGCTCACCGGCCTGGGTGGCAAAGCTCAGCAAAGCCACCACATCTTTACCCTGTGCTTCCACCTCTGAAATAAGCTTGTTGTCCGGCCTGAACTCCAGCTTTTCAATGGGTTTTGACAAAATGATTGCGTAAAAATTCCTTCGGTCACTGGCCCAACCTGACGAGTGGCGGTGACCAACAATCAGGGTGTCATTCACCTGCCTGAGCATGACATCTTCGGGCCGGTCCCAGCCAATGCCCAACTCAAGATTTATAGCTATTCGGGCTTCATCGGAAGCAGGAAAAGTATAGCGGTGAAAGCCTACTCTTTCTGTAGCTGTAAGCTCAACATGAATATCATAATCCAGCAAATCAACAGCGTAAAAGCCTGCCTCAACAGTTTCTCTATCGTGAGTATAAAGGGAAGCATACCCTTTCAGGGGTTCTCTCACCGTGCCGGGAGAAAAATGTTTTTCTCCCGTAAAGGGTGTGATCAACACATCGCCTAAAGCACCTATCCCGGTTCCGCTCAGGTGCATTTGTGAAAAACCGGTCATAATGCTATCGGAATAATGATAACCGGAAGTCCAGTTCCATCCTTTGATGTAGTTGGTGGGACCAATTTGCACAGCACCAAAGGGAACATGGGCGCCTACAAATACATGCCCGTTCCAGTCTGAACCAATGTAGGGATCCACATAAATGGTGCGATCTTCGGGGGGAATCATCTCTGAAGTTTTACAGGAATGGAAGAACAAACCTGCTGAAAAAAGCAAAAGAGACAGCGATAAAATTGAATAATTGATAGCTTGTTTAGTCATTGCTGATATATTTTAAAGATTACTTATCAATGTTTTTGCTTAAGAAACAGAACGCTGATAAAAAGGATTTAATCATAAAAAATCTGCGTTACCTGGTATCAGCGTTATCTGCGTTCATTAAAAACTAAGTTTTAACTAATCGAAATTGGTCGTTTATTCTATTTTATGAATTTCATTATTGTAAAGCTTGCAGGTTTAATTTTCGACAAATGCTTACTACCTTTTAGGATTGGGCCCCAGGAATATTTTCAGATGCCCTTTTTCAACCAGATCCTGGTGCGATATGGTATAATTTCTCAAATTACGCCCACCCAGCTCCATCCTTTGGATGTAGATGTTTTCAGGACTGTTGTTTACGGTTTCAATTACAATTTTGTCATTGTCATGGTATTTGGGGTCAAGATGAATGGTCACCTTATCAAAAACCGGTGAACTGAGCGTGTAAACGGGATTTCCCGGAGTAATGGGATAAAAACCCATCATACCATACATAAGCCATGCACTCATGGTACCGGTGTCATCGTTTCCGGGCAGGCCATCGGGACCGGCGTTAAAATAGGTTCTGATGATGTTTCGCATGTGTTTCTGGGTTCTCCACTCCTCTCCTCTCACAAAGTTAAAAAGGTAGGGATAGCCCATGTTGGGTTCATTGCCCATGTCGTAAAGCTCTTCATTGAAGACATATTCCAGCCTTTCCACAAAATTCCTTCTGCCGTGCAGTTTGATAAGCCCGTCGATATCATGGGGGATGGCGAAGGAGTATTGCCATGAGCTTCCTTCATGGAAACCGTGAACGGATTCAAAATTCTCACCCTGTACCGGGTCGAAACCCGGCATAAAGGTACCATCGGGCAAAACGGGGCGTAGTAATCCGTAATTGGGGTCAAAATACTTTTTGTAACCCAGTGAGCGTTGGTGAAATTTGCGGTGATCTTCTCTCCTTCCAAGTTCTTTTGCCAGTTGTGACAAACTGTAATCGGCCACATACAATTCAAGTGCCTGCGCCACACTGTTGTCGTAAGGTTCCAGGAAGGGCAGGTAATAATGCTCAGCATAAAAGTCATTGTCAGGTCTGATAAAATTGTACTTTCCCGGAGTGGTGGCTGATTTGATCATGGCTTCATAAGCTTTTTCCACATCAAAATCTCTGAGTCCGCGGAGCCAGGAATCGGCAATCACTATCAAAGCCGGGTCGCCCTGCATCACGTGGGTTTCGCGGCTGTAAAGCTCCCATTTGGGCAACCAACCATGCTCATCGTACATCATGAGCATGGAGTTTATCATGTCAATCTGATTTTGCGGATATACCAGCGTAAGGAAAGGATGCACTGTGCGGTATGTGTCCCACAGCGAAAATACAGTATGCCTGTTGCCGTTGGTAATGGTAGCCGTTTCCGGCGACTCCATGGCAGGATACTGGCCGTTAACATCGTTGAAAATGGTGGGATGAATAAGCATATGGTACAAAGCTGTGTAGAACATCACTTTGTCGTCATCGGTTCCACCTTCTATTTCTATTACAGAGAGTTTTTCGTTCCATTGGTTGAAGGCATCCTGCGCAATCTTTTCCAGGTTAAAACCATCCTGTTCAGCTTTCAGATTTTCCCGGGCATTTTCTATACTGACGTAGGATACCCCTACTTTTACTTCAATGACTTCGCCGGCTTCCACATCAAAGGTATACCAGGAGCCGATGTCATCACCCACCATTTCGCGATGATAGGTTTCATAAATCTTATATTGCCCGCTGGTGGTTGACCACACATGGCGGTATCCCGGAAGGGTGGGCTGCTTTTTCCAGTAGCCCCTGCGATTGGCAGGCTTGCTAAGCTCCACCACAAAATAAACAGGAAAAACAGCTTCTTCATTGTAGCAGAATGTCCCAAGCAGTTTGTAGCCTTCTATTTCCGTATCTGATACCATTCTAACAAAGGCACCCGATTCGTTGGTTAAGCCATGCCCCAGGTTGAGAAGAATATTTGCCTGGCCTGCTTCGTTGAAGGTGTACCGGCTGATACCTGTTCGGTGTGTTGTTGAAGCTTCTGCATCGATATTATAGCGGTCAAGATGTGCGCTGTAGAAGCCGGCTTTGGCTATTTCATTGCTCATGGAAGTGGCATACTTGCTGTGATCCACCTCCAGTTCACCCATAGTGGGCATGATAATGATACTTCCCAGATCAGGACAACCCACTCCGCTCAGGTTGACATGGGTAAAACCCGTCATCATTTCAT
>RECE01000209.1 GCA_007694165.1 Bacteroidota bacterium | reverse complement strand
TCCTGCAGGTATTCAAATTCAGAAGTATTGACATTAAGGGTAAAATCGTTGTTCCAGGTAAATGTTACAGGAGCTTCGGGATCCATGGAAAATGCTTCCTCTACCGAAGCCTTGTTCATTTTTCTGCTGAATTTGATGAGCAGGGGAGTCCCGGGTATAAGCTCGTCCAGGTCATCCGAAGGCAACACTTCCACCACCACGGGGGGTACTGAAGAGGTCATCAAGGGATCGAGGAAGCTGAGGTTTTCTTCTGTAAGGCCATTGGGGTTGGAAACTATGGGGAGATCCACCACCAGGGTCTGGTATCCTTCTTTTTCGAATGTTACCTCAACGGTATCTAAGGGTTGCAGCCCCTGTATAAAATAAAAACCGTTGCGCAGTTGATTAGGGTTGTTGGAATAGTTATGGAATAACGATTCATAGCTGTCAGTGGTATAGGTTTGGTCGCCAATGGTAACGGTTAATCCGTTAATGGCAAGTCCTGTTTCCACATCTTTGATGATGCCTGTGGCAACGCCAATGGCAGGCCTGTCGATATCGTGCCATTCCAGGAAAGAGCGGAAGGCAGAAAGCGCTTCAAGTACTTTCCATTCAGCATTAAGGTTGAGCATTTGCTGCCCGGGGTTGGTGTGAAATCCTGCTTCGCTCAGCAGGGATGCCATAGTAGAAACCCTGTTTACATAAAGAAAGGGGAATTGGTTTTCATGGTGGTGCACATCGCCCTGGTAAAACACCCTGTCGGCATAATTTCCACTGCGGCCAATGCGCATGGCGCCGGTAAGGTCCCAGTCGAGGATGGCGCCATAATCCGCACCCCCTTCTGGAGTTTTTTCCACCAATACGCCATTGCTTTTCCATCCTCCGTATAACATAAGGGTTCTGTTTACATGAGAAGCACCTGCATCACTGTGAATGGAATAATAAAAGTCAGCTCCCAGGGTATTGGCCAGCGCTACACGCCCTTCCAGTGATATAAAATCCTGGTCGGTGAGGCGAGCCATGTAAACCGTGTCAATATCTGTTTGATCCTGAAACATATCGCGTAGCGCCCAGGCTACACGTAGCACCTTCTCGGCTTCAGAATAGCCGAAAAGGCCCATGTTTTCTGTTTGTGAATGGCCGGGATCAAGAAATACATTCCAGTCACTCAGTCCGGTCACTTCCTGTGCTCTTAATTTGTTGCTGCCAGGGAGGAGGATATAAACAGCTACCATCAGAAGGGTTGCTGCCTTGAGTATATGTTTGTATAGTTTATGCATGATGAAATTTTTTTAGATGTTTTAAAATCTACTCAAGTTCCATGACGTAAATGCTGCCATCATCCGGGTTGTCGAAAGCTACCCGTTTCCCGGATGGTGAAACAGCGGGCTTGAGTGCCGTAACTCCGGTATGGGCAGTCAGATGATGACTTTCTCCGGTGTTGACATTCACCGCATACAATTCACCTCCGGTAATATAGTAACCGTTATCTTCCACCACAGAAACTACTACAAAGTCGCTTGCAGGCATCCAGCTGGCATATTCCCCGTGTCCAAGATGAGTCAGCCCTGTTCCATCGGTATTGATCACATACAGTCCTTTGCCCTGCACCTGGAAAACCATTTTTTTCCCCTCGGGAGACAAGCGTTCATTGAAAATAAACCTTCCCTCAAAATCTGCCATTGTTTTGCTTTCGCGTGTGGTCAGCTGCGTGCTTATGATCTTGTCTTCCACGGGATAAACCACGGAGATATTCCTGTCAGTTCTGCGCTCAGATTCTCTTCCCACAGGCTTGAGTTCCAGGTTGCGATCCATAACCATGGCAACCTGCGACCCGTCAGGTGTAAAAACCGGAATACCCTTCAATTGCCTTGTTTTTTCCTGCAAAATAACATAGGAGGAGTTTTCAGTATCAAAAACCTTTACCAGATGGAACCTGCGGCGGTTTTCTGTTTCGGCGGTACGCGCCAGAATGTGCCTTCCGTCGGGTGACCAGGAAAATCCAAATCCGGCAGCTTCATCTGCCGTGAGGAGTCTCTTGTTTTCGCCATTGGCATCTGCCAGCCAAATGCCATTGAAGTTGGCAGATGAAAAGGCAAGGGTTTGTCCGTCGGGCGACCAGGCGGCATTTACAAAAAACTGGTCCTCATCGCTGATAAGAACCCTGGGGTCGCCTGCTGCCCTGGGTTGGGCCATAAGGCTGCCATTCATGGTCATCAGGGCAAAAGCAATCAGCATGGCTCTGGAGAACCATTGGCTGATTGTTTGCACTTTCCCGGTATTGCTGATTTTTGTTTTCATAAACATTCGTTTTTTTAGGTGAATGAAGTATGCTTTTAAAAGGGGAACAATTATCGTGTTTTAACAATTTTGCTGATGAATCTTTGTCCATCAGCAGTCCTTACCTGAATGATATAAAACCCCGGTGTCATTGCCGACAGGTCTATTTCTTCATGGGTACTGCGGTCGCTTCTTTCGTAACGGGCAACTACCCTGCCATTGGCATCGGAGAGTTCAATGGTTCTTTGTCCCAATGCTACGGGGTAAACGATCTGACAACTTTCTCCAGCGGGGTTGGGAAATGCTTGAAGAATGGCCAAATCAGACCCGGCAACTGAAGTGCCCTGGGTGGTGGTAAAACTATTTACCGCTGACCACAATCCAAACCCACAACTATTCACGGGTCTTACCCTTACGAAGTGCTGCTGGTTGCCGGCTACAAGGGTAGCTGAATAGAGGTTCAGGTTAACGGGCTGGTGATCAATTACCAGCGACTCCTGATCAAAAGAAGCATCTGTGGCTATTTGAATGTGGTAAAAATCAGCCTCAGCCGAAGAGTTCCACTGAAAGGTGGACGTAAGGTTTACGTTGGTTGCCCCGTTGGCAGGTGTGTTGATTTGGGTGGTGGCGGGAGTTCCGGTGAAAAAACTGCCCTGTTCTGACCAGGATACAGACTGCCCGGCCGTGGACTTGATACGGAATACATAGTTTGCCTGTCCTTCCAGGATGCCTCCCTCAAGAACATAGGAGCTGCCGGTAAGCAGGGGTGAACTGTAAACAATAGTGCCAGGCGACTGCTGACGTGCGATGGTAAGCTGGTATTGTACACTCTCGGCAACGTCTTCCCAGTCAAAAAGAAAGTCATCACAAACATCCTCATTGTCGGGGCTTATAATGTTTGCCGGCACGAGATATTCGTAAGAAACGGGCTGTGACATGTTGCCCAGTTCGCGGTTGTGCATAAACTCTTCAACGGTAAAATATCCCCATCCTTCGGGATAAAACAAGGAAAAATCCTTGCCGAAAATGACCTGGAGAAATTCTCCTTCTGAGCGGGTCTCTTTGGTGGGCAAATCGTCATATCCATACACCAGGAAACGGCTGGCCTGCGAATTGGACACTGTCATGGCTGCCAGGTCGTCTTCCATTCCGCCTACCACCCCAATTTCAGTTATTTGCGGAGAGCCAAACTGGGTAGATTGCAACCATGGGATATGAGGGAATATGGATTTTTCAGAATACACGCCATTGGCCAGGTAACCTGCCAGATCTTTGTTGGGGCTGACATAGCTTCTGGTGTTGTAGAAAATGAATCCCAGCGCCAGGTTGTGTTCACTGTTGCGGTGTGCAATAATCTGGTTGGCGATTTCACTGGGGTTCCAGTTAAACTTATCAGCGTCATTTTTCTGTGGCTGTTCGAAAATCACCGACTCAAAACCATTGGTGATTTTGGGTTCATCTTGGGGCAGGTCTTTTTGTGGGTAAATTCTGTAGGAAGCCAGACTGGGATAATGGTGCAGCCCAAACCGTGTGGCTTCAGCACCCCACCATTCGGTAAGGGTAACAAAGTCCTGCGGTCCGCCTATTACCCAGTAGAGCTGGGGTGAGATATAATCAACAGAACCGTCGTGGAGCCATGCCAGTGGGTCGCAATATATAACGTTGTAGTTGTCGTTGCCGGTAATGCCCTGGGGCAAAGTGGTTCCCCACTGCGTGGCTGCTGAAGGCTGGGTAGAATAGATTCCGGCAGGACTCACACCAAATGCCATGTTGGGCTTGAAATATTTGATGGTGTTATTTACTTCGCGAACCATATTATTTACCGATGCTCTGCGGAAATTTCCCCGCGTAAGCTGACTGTACCACTGTCCAACAAACTCTTGTGTGCCATAAGTATCATAGGTTTCCTGGTCCAGGCTGTTGGGCATGCCCGAAGGATAAAAATAATCGTCGAAAATCACTCCATCCAGATCATAGTTGGTAATGAGGTCCGTTACAATGTTGGTGATCAATTCGGTGGTGGCAGGTATGCCGGGGTCAAAATAGGTGCGGCTGTTGTGCGTCATGATAAGTTCCGGATGCGTCTGGGAATAATCTCCGGGCAAACCTGCATACTGACCGGCAGTGTTTTCAAAACGATAGGGGTTGAGCCATGCGTGTACTTCGATGCCTCTTTTGTTGGCCTCCTGAATCACGAAAGCCAGGGGGTCGTAAGAGGGTTCATTGCCCCTTTGGCCGGTAATCCAATGCGACCAGGGCTCGTAGGCTGATTGGTAAAGCGCATCTGCATTGGGGCGTACCTGGAAAAATACCGCATTGATGTTTCCGTCTTTCAAAATGTCGAGTATTTCTCTGAGCCGGTTTTGCTGGTTCAGGGCTGAAACAGAAGTGCTGTGTGGCCAGTCGATATTGTACACACTGGTGAGCCATACTCCCCTGAGTTCCTTGTCAGGCTCCTGGGAAATGGAAAGGGTAATACTGAAAACAAAGGCAAAAGCAAAAAAGTAAAGTTTTTTCATTCTTTCATATTTTGGTTACATCATTTTTCCGCTGTGGCGGGCATTGTTGCATGAGATTAAGATTCTGTATCCACGTTTAACCGGAATAAGATCCATTGATCCGGTTGTTCATGCTTTTTTTATGTTGTGATTTGTGGTGTGTGTTGTGTGATAACCCCGGAGAGATCTCTGAACTCTCCGGGGTTGACAATTCAAACTCAGGTTTATCTCTTTACATGGTCAATTCCTATACCGTAAGGAATTATACCGGTAACATAAAATTCAGGATCTTCGCTGCCGTCAAGCATCCATCTTTTAATGCCCGACTGACTTCCGTCGCCTGTAATGACGCCAAATTCGTTGATGTCTTCCTGATGGCGAAAGGGGTAATATAGGAATCCGCCGTCTGCATCAACAACCATTTCGGTAACATAGGTTCTTTCGGCGTCACCCCCTTGACCGGAGAAGTCGGTGAGGGGATCGATAAGCTGGATGTTGTTTCCATCGATATCACAAACATACAACCCCATATCCAATCCGCCGGATGCCTGGTTTACTGCAAAGTAGATCTTGTCGTTGTGGGTATCCACTTCGAATGTTCTGATTTTGTAATGGAAGAGGGGTTCGATTTTTCCCAGGTAGTCACCTGCGGTAGTAAACCGGTACAAACCTCTTCCGGTTCCATGCTTGCTGTACCACACTTCGCCATGTACTATCCTGATGGCTCCGTCGGTCCATCCAAAGGCCGAAGATACTCCAATGGCATTGGCCAGGTCACTTCCTTCGGCAGCCTGGTGGAAGATATAAGGTTCGGGGTAGTCAGCATCCTGTTCCTGATAATTCAGACTTCGGGCACCCTGGAACCTGTCCAGCCAGTACACTGTTCCGTCGGGGCCTACAGTGCCCACAAAGGGGTCGTCGCGGTAGTCATGATCATGACCGGTGGCGGTAATGGTCCAGCGGTTGCCCCCATTGAGGTTGGTGGTGAAGATATATCCGTCGGCGGGAGTGTCTGCCGGTGCAAAACGAATATTTTCCCCTGCCACAGTAATTACGATTCTTTCTTCATGAACGGTAACCGAAAGGGCATGCAATCCTACATCCACTCCTATATCTTCGTGAGGCAGATCGGTACCCGTGTAGAGCATCTTTTTGTAAAGGCTCTGGTTGATGGCATTGGTAAAATAGATTGTCTTGGCAATTTCTGCCTGAACATTAATGATCCTGGACGTTGTGAGGGTTTCCACACCATCAAACAGGGTGAGAGATACGGTATATTCTCCGGGAGGGTTATACGTGGTAAAGGGCATGGGCTCATCAGAGGTTTCTCCATTGCCAAAATCCCAGGAGTAAGTCACTTCGTCTTCCAGACCTGGATATTCAAAAAATACAGCCCTGAAGGTTACAGTGTCGTCATACACAATACCTCCGGAGGGATCCATTTCGATACGCACATTGGGCTTTTTCACGGTAAATTCCCTCAGGTAAAGCTTTTCTTCTCCCGCGGTAGTTACGCGCAGGGTAGCTTCATAGACTCCCGGCAGGGCATAGTGCACTCTTTCGGGCTGAATGGCAGTGGTGACAGTGTCGTTGGTTATTTGACCACTTCTCACGATTCTTCCTCCGGGGAAGGTCCAGTGATAGGATTCTCCGTGCTTGGAGTTGTTGATGAACTGGACGTCGGCCGGGGCATCAAGATTGTCTGCATTGGTAATGGTAAATCCAATGGTAGGATCGCCCCATTCTTTTTCTTCATCTTTATCGCAGGCAGTAAATACAATAGCTGCAGCTGCCATCAGGATGAAAATTCGAAATAAAAGCAGTTTTTTCATGTGTTCAGAATTTTAATTATTAGGTCACATGGAGCCTCCGGTTTCATCATTCTTTGGAGTGTTTTAAGAATAAAGCACGGAGGTTTCATATTTAGTGTTTATGTGTTTTAGAGTACTCTGAATGTTCTTCGTGAACTGGCGCCGTTGTCCATTTTTTCCAGTATCGCTTCCGTTTCAATGGTAACACGGGTGTTGTCGGTTGCGGTAGCCTCAGTCAGATAATCGTTGAAGCGCTCCCGGTCGATGTTGTCCACGTAATATTGAACTCCTTCCTCGGTGAGCTCCCCGGTAAAGAATCCCTGGCTGTCAGTAGCGAAATAGACCACAGAAAAGGGGCTCAGATTGGGGAAGATGTCCAGCAGGATGTCTTTGTTGAGGGTTGTGCTGAAAGTGTTGACAAAGTAATAAAAAACTTCATCATTCATTGCCAGTATGAGGGCCTCGTTGCTTTGTTTGATCAATGCGTATTGAAGCGGAACACGAAAGGGATGATTAATCACATAGGCATTCTCCAGTGTTTGATAGTATTCATTGAGATCTTTTCCTTCCTCCGGGTAAGTTGCAAACACGGTGGGAGGGGTAATTATGGAGTCCTGTGCCAGGAATGCCTCTCTGCGGTACAGGGTGTCTGCCACGTTAAAGGCTATTTTTACCTCAAAAGTGCGCAGCTTGAATCCCTGGTGCGAAAAAGTGATGGTTTCAATGTCATCATTCACTGCCCAGGAAACGTTTCTGAGGTTGAGCGTATCACCTGCGGGTGCGTCAGGCATTTGAGCAAGCAGGTTGAATGGCACGATGTTGCCTGTGAGCTCTCCCTGATCTGCAAGGGGGTCATTTTTTTCACACGCCCACAATGCAGTCATTAAAATCAGGAGATAGAATTTAAATTTCGTTTTCATTGTATTGTGGGTTTAGGGGTTTGACAAAGTTGAATTTTCAATCCACCAGAATGGTGTTACCACCCAGAGGTCATCTCGTGCACCCAGTCTTGCAATCTCGTTGGGATTGTAGATATATTCTGTCTGGGGGTCATAGGGCAAACGCACAATCCATTTACCATCGTAAATATCAAGAGCATTTTCGGGATATTCCAATTGGGGGTAGGCATGGTTGCCATATCCGTAGCGACGCATATCCACCCATGTTTCGGGCTGCAGGTAAAGGGCAATATACTTTTGCATCATAATGTGAGCAATGTTTAGCTGGCCTGAATTTAAGGCCACAGCAGAAGAGTTGCGGTAGGCATTGAATGCTCCTGCTATTCCCAGACGCTGAAAATTGCTGCTGATACCGTTGAGATAAGCCTGGTAGGCTCTTTCCATGTCGCCGTTATAAAATGCCGCTTCTGCTTCAATAAAGTAAAGCTCTTCATTGGTGATAAATACAATGGGAGAGTCATCACGGGTCCAGTATCCGTTATACAATACGGCAAAATCTTCCATATCGAGAGCTCCCCTGCCGGTGCTGGCCGGTACAGAAAGGTAATTGTTGTTGGCACCGGGAGTGGTTAACTCATACAATCGGGGATCATGCTCACCGGAAAGATTCATGGCGTGCATGAAAAAGTCGGTATGGATAGATGCGTTAAGCGAGTTGCGGATATCGGCAAAATCCCATTGCGGGCTTGGCCTGGAGGGGCCCCACATGTTGCGGTACCAGTCGCTGTCAGCATTGGTGATGTAAGCAAAAAGGGGATCATGCCAGTTTTGCCTTGCCAAATCCACGTAATTGAGAATGTCATTGTATCCTCCGGTAAAATTGGCTGTGTGAATTTTCATGCGGGCTTTGATGGCGTAAGCAAAAGAGAGCCATTTTTGGGTGTCACCGGCAAAAATGTGATCTTCACCAGAGGACATTTCCCTGTCTGTGATATCTGCATTCTTCAGGGCTTCAATTCCTTCGTTGAGCCAGACTTCCACCTGCGCATATACCACGTCCTGAGAATCGTAGGTGGGATTGTAAATCCCTGTCAGCGCATCAAGCACCGGCATATCGCCAAACATGTCGGTTGCGGTAAGGAAGGAATAGGCAAGCATTACTTTTCCAACGCCTACATAGTTGTTGGAACCTTCTTCTTCGGCGAACCCAATCATTTTCTTTGCATTGCCTGCCACATCAAAATAGTGACGACGCCAGGCCCCTACACGAAGCACACTGCGGTAGTCCCAGCGGTCTTTTACTGCGGTGAAACCAAACTCGGTGGTTACATATTGAGTAATGTAAGAAGTGGTTTCTGCCTGTCCGTAGTGAGCATAGGCCATATTGCCCAATACTGCCGGAAGCATGTAATTTGGAGTGGTCCTTTCGTCATTGTCCAATGACTCGTTTACGTCCAGAAAATCTTCACATCCCCAGAGAATAAACGCAAACAGGATTAATATGATTGATTTTTTCATTTTTTTTGTATTAAAATTTTACAATACATTCTTTGTCAGATTAAAACCTGAGGTTAAGTCCCATGGTTATAGCTTTTCTGTGGGGGACCTGGAAATAGTCAACTCCCATGGTACCTGCACCACTGGCACCGCCTCCGGGCCCGGCATTGTTTACTTCAGGATCGCCTCCTGAGTAGTTGGTCCACAGGAAAAGGTTTTGCATGTTTACACTGATGGATGCATCCTTAATGCCCAGCCTGCCGATAAGCTCTGTGGGGAGATGATAAGCCAGGTTGACATTTCTTAGCCTTACCCAATACACTTCTTCCACAAAGTTGGATCCGGCAAGGTTGTATGTATTCTGGAAAAACTCCCGATCCAGGATGATACCCTGGTCATTTTCCCTGTAAGTGCCATCTTCCATCTCTACTACACCGTCAAAGATAAATTCTCTAAAGCGGTACTTTTCCAGCATGGCATGATTGCCACTGGAAATCAGGAATTGACTGGTTGCATTCATAATTTCTGCACCATAGGCTCCGTCAAACAGGAAGGAGATTTCAAAGTTGCGGTAACGGAAATTGTTGTTCAGACCATAGTACAATTTGGGTTCACGGTTTCCGATGTATCTTTTTTCTGAATCAATAATGGGATACCCTTGTTCATTAACGATAACCCTTCCATCGCCGGTTCTTTTGTAGTCTGTTCCCACGATGCCAAACAGCGGTTCTCCAAGCCAGGAGCTGGCAATGGCTTGCGATGAAACCTGGCCATAAGTTACGGGAAATTCCACCAGGTCACCAAAGAGTTTGGTGAGGCGCGAACGGTTGCCGAAAAGGTTGAGCGAGGTTTCCCATCTCATATCATCTCTGCGGATGAGGTTGCTGCGGATAAGGGTTTCGATACCTTTGTTCTCTACCGAACCGGAGTTAACGGTTTGCAGGATGGCACCGGTAACGGGTGTTACCCTGGGCTGAATAATCTGGTCGTCAGATTTTCTTTCGTAATAGGTAAAGTCCACATTGAAGAGTCCCTGCCACAATCTGAAATCGACACCCACTTCAATTTCGGTGGTAATTTCAGGTCTTAGCATCGGGTTGCCGGCAAAGGGATCATTTCTCCATCCGCTGTTGATGCCAAAGAATTGTGTAAGGGTTTGTGAGAGTCTGTGAGGAGGTGCATCTTTACCCACCTGTGCATAACTGGCTCTTAATTTGGCAAAGGACAGCACATCGGCAAGATTGCCTTCAAAGAACTCTGAGGGGATGAAGGCAAAGCTGTATGAGGGGTAAAAGAAAGAACGGTTTTCAATCGGCAAGGTGGAGGTCCAGTCATTACGCCCTGTTATGCCAAGAACCAGGAACCTGTTGTAGTCGATGGTGATATCACCAAAAAGACCTACAACTCTTCTGTTGAAGGTAGCCTGGGAGTTTCTGATTTCCTGCAGGTTGTTTATAGAATGCAGGGTAGGGTTGCGGAATCTTTCTCCTTCCACGTTGGTAATACGTGCAAAGTCTGTTTGGATATTATTACCCACCAGGGCTGTTACCGTAAGCTGGTCATTGATTTTGTGGTCAGCGGTCAGGATAAAGGTGGAGGTGATTTTTTCACTCTCGCGGTTGAATTCACTGATAGCTCCTTCATGCGCGCCCCCTGCAGAACCCCATACACTTACAGCTTTGAAATGTTGCTGGAAGTAGTCGCGTCCGGCCACATAATTCATAGTCAACCAATCATTGATTTGATAGGTAAGATTCATGGAAGCCAGCGTACGGTCCACTTCGTCGCGCCGCACATTTTGGTTGGCAACCCAGAGGGGGTTGTCAGGAACGTCGGCCAGGTTGCCACTGACGGGAATCCAAACGTTTCTTTCACTACCGTCGGGGTTATAGATTTCCTGCATATTGTCCCAGCGGGGCCAGCGGTAAACATTGGCCATCCAACCACCAGAAGCAGGAACTATTCCATAGGCATTGCTGGTTTTGATTACATTGGCGGTGGTGGTGAGGGTTATCCTGTCGGTAATTTTGGCCGAACCGGTAAGCAAGGCTGATGTTCTTCCATAATTGGTATTGGCCACGATACCCTGGTCGTCGAGATTGGAGACAGCAAGGTAATAGGTGAGATTGGGAGAACCTCCGCTAACGTTTGCATCAAATTTGGTAGAAATACCGGTTTCGAAAAAGTTGTTGAGGTTGTCGTACACATTGTCGCTTCTTCTGAAAAGGGGACCCCAGTGGGAGAAGGTACGTGGGTTGTAAAGCCCTGCTGCCCCGGTAGTATACATATTTTGAACATCGTGCAGGCGACCTACCTGCGAAACGGTAGTGGAGGTAGAAAGTCCTACCCTTACATCTCCCTCTACACCTCTTTTGGTGGTGATGATAACTGCTCCGTTGGCAGCATCAATCCCATAAAGAGCCGCTGCTGCTGCACCCTTAAGGATGGAGATGGACTCAATGTCGTTGGGGTTAATGTCGGCAGCACGGTTGGTGGTACCTCTTACTGAAGCGTTGGAAATGGGCACCCCGTCAATCACAAAAAGGGGTTGGTTGTCGCCGTCAACAGATGTTGCTCCCCTGAGGATAATCTCTGATGCTGCACCCGGTGCTCCACTGGTAGAGGAAATTTGCACCCCCGATACACGCCCTTGCAGCGCGTTGACCAGGTTTTCCTGGCGCGAAGAAACAATTTCATCTGCCTGCAGGCTTTGTACATTGTAGGTGAGCAATCGCTCCTCTCTTTTGATACCCAGAGCGGTTACTACCACTTGTTCAAGGGTGGCAATGTCGGGCATCAAAGCTACATTGAGGGTTTGCTGATCTCTTACTACTACTTCTTCGGTCACCATACCAATAAAGCGAAATACCAGAATATCGCCCTGGTTGACAGTTAACTCGTACCTGCCATCTATATCGGTGGTGGTGCCGGAGGTGGTTCCTTTAATCATTACCGTAACACCAATCAACGAGGTGCCGTCGCTGGCATCGGTAACCATTCCGCTTATTCGCCTTGTCTGCGTCTGGGCAGTTATCCCCGCAAGCAGCAGTAGGCCGGTTAAAAATAAAATTCGTCTCATGTTAAATACATTTTGTTTGGCTGATTTATTTGGATTGGGTGTCTCTGAATTAGATTGGATTTGATGTATAAATGTAATAGAAATTTGTTTTTTAAAAAAGTTAATTATGGTGATTGTAAAGTGTTCGTTTCAATGATTCTTTTGCCTAAATCGATTAAATCAGTGAGTTGTTATCCTGTTGGTCGTTGGTCGTTCTTTTGGCTTCAATGGCTTTTTTAACAGAACCATATTTCAACAGGATTTCTTTTGCCTGATCTTCTTCCAGTCCGAGCTCTTCCATTAGCATCCGGGTGCCTCTTTTTACAAGCTTTTCATTGGTGAGCTGCATGTTTACCATGCGGTTCCCTTTTACCCTTCCCAGTTTTATCATGATGGTAGTGGTAATCATGTTGAGCACCATTTTTTGAGCGGTTCCTGCTTTGAGTCGTGTGCTTCCGGTAACAAATTCGGGACCTACAATTACCTCAATGGGGTATTCTGCCTCTTTGGCCACCTGTGAAACCGGGTTGCAGGTAATACATCCTGTGAGAATTCCGTTTTCACGTGCCCGCTTCAGTCCGCCTACCACATAAGGGGTGGAGCCCGATGCGGCAATGCCTATCACGGTGTCTTGCTTGTTGATGTCTCTTTCCTGCAGCTCCTGCCAGGCTTTTTCAGGGTCATCTTCGGCATCCTCCACCGCTTTGCGAAGGGCAATATCCCCACCGGCAATCAATCCGATTACCATGGTGTCGGGCACACCAAAGGTAGGGGGGAGTTCTGATGCATCCAGCACCCCGAGCCGGCCACTGGTGCCGGCACCCAGGTAAAAGATTCTGCCTCCCTTTTCCATGCGTTCGACTATCAGTTCGGTCAAACGTTTGATCTGCGGAAGGGCCTCATGCACCGCCTTGTGTACTTTGGCGTCTTCCTGGTTGATGGCTGTGATAAGTTCCTCTACCGACATCTTCTCCAGATTTTCAAACTCCGAAGGAGATTCGGTAATGCTTAGCTGAAACTTCTCTTTTTCTTTTTGGGTCATTGTATGATAGGGTTCAATGATTATAATTACTGCTGGATTTGCCTGTGATAACTGATCAGTCCCTCCATGGGGTGCTGGCAAACTTTGCCCATCGAAAATCCGGTTTTTTCTGCCGCCTCTTTCAGAACTTCCCTGAAATGCCATGCAATGCTGCCGGTAAAATGAACAGGTAAGTTTCCTGCCTGGCTGTATTGTTTTATATTGCGCTGGTAGAACTCAACGAAACTGTTTAACACCAGGTTGTGCACTGCTTCCTCCTGTATGTTTGCAGAAAGAAAGCGGGTAAAACGGGCCATGTAACGGTTGGGGAAGGGCTTGCGGTACACATTTTCCATGATCTGTGCCGGTGTTTCGCTGCAGGTCTCAAAAAACAGTTTTATCAAATGCTGAGGAAACTGGTTTTTTAATATTTCCGAAAGCAGTTTGCGGCCCAGCACTGCTCCGCTCCCTTCATCGCCCAGAATGTAGCCCAGGGGTGAAACATTGGCAACGATTTTTGTTCCATCATAATAGCATGAATTGGAGCCGGTTCCCATAATGGCTGCTATGCCGGGCTGGTTGCCACAAAGCGAATGGGCCGCTGCCAGAAGATCGCTCTCTACGATAATCGTTTCTGTTTTGAAGTATTCCTGCAATGCATTGAAAAGCTCCTGTTTTTTGGCTTCATTGGCTGCACCGGCACCATAAAAATATATACTGTCAAGGCCTTGAACCGGGATAGAAAACTCGGTAGCAAGCGTTTTTACAATGTCTGAACTTTGCTGGAAAAAGGGGTTGATTCCCGCAGTTTCACAATCCGTTTGGGTGGTCACTGAATCTGATATCAAATGCCAGCTTGTTTTGGTAGAGCCGCTGTCTGCAATTAACTTCATCTTTTTGATTTTCGTTGTTTAATGCTAAGGGTACAATATGAGGTGTATTTATTGTATCAACTTTCAATCTTTAGGATTTTCCAACTTTAATTATCCTTCCTGCTTCCTTTTGCCAGCAACCGGCTTCTCTCTCCCAATTCCTGCCGGCAAGAGTAAATTCATCGAATCACTATTCACCGGACATCAATCTGTAAACTTATGCGTGGCCCTCAAAATTGGCGTTACAGTATTGCAAATGTAAAAATAAAACAATAATATTAGTAATTATTTTTAAAAACCTGAAATATTTTTTTCATATTTTAAAAACTTATTCTACTTTTGAAAACT
>RECE01000008.1 GCA_007694165.1 Bacteroidota bacterium | reverse complement strand
TATCCGCCCCACCAACCCCATATTCTCATTCATAATCAGCTCGCTTACCTTTGGGCAAAAAAGATATGAGCAAAGATATTAAAATGCCTGAACATGTTGCCCGCATCAAAGAAAGCGGATTATCCGTCCCCGAATATTGTCGCCAACATGGCATTCCCTACCAAAGAATGCAATACTGGATTAGAAAACTCCGTAAAGTCACCGCCAATACGATTGCAACCAATGAGGATATGTTTGTAGAGCTTAGTTGCTCCCAAAATGAAAAGTTCCGTTGCAATACTGGGCATTTCACTAATCAAACTAATCTGCGCAAACAGGCGGAACTTGCCTTTCCTGGTGGGTTGGTTCTGAAAATATATGGATGATGCTTGGCTTTAGTACTAGTCTGCGATATTTTCTGTGTTGCCGCACTGTGGATATGCGCAACGGGTTTGACGGCCTGGCCGGAATAGTGCAAAATCACCTGAAACAAGACCCGTTATCCGGAGATGTGTTCATTTTTATTAACAATCGACGTACACACATCAAATTGCTGTATTGGGATGGCGATGGATTTGCCCTTTATTACAAGCGTTTAGAGCGTGGGAGATATACACGTACAGTAGGTAATACCCCATGCAGACAGATCAAGAAAGAGGAGCTTATGATGCTTCTGGAGGGGCTTTCTTTTGCAGGAATGAGAAAAGGGAAACGCTATGTTCATGGATGATTTCTGTTGATAACTATAGGCCTACAATCCTTTATAATCAAGGCTTTATGACTACATTTGTGCATGAACAAACAGCAAGACATACACGCACAAACTGTAACAATCCTGATGGAAAAAAATGCCATCCTGGAGCGTGAACTTGCCCGTAAAAATAAAATTCTTCAAGAACGCGAAACAATTCTTCAAGAACGCGAAATAACTATTCAGGAATGCGAAACAACTATTCAAAAAAAGAATATTACCCTGGAAGAAAAGCAAGCAGCCATCAATAAACTTGCTACGGATCTTGATGCCGCTAACTTCCAATTGGAACAAATTCGCAGGATGATTTATGGAGCCAAAAGAGAGCGCTTTATCCCTACCATAGATGCGCATCAGATGAAAATGGAGTTTGAGCCCCAAACTTTAGAAATAGAGCAACTGGTAAGCAAAGAGAGGGAAAAAATCAGGGTTAATTATACAAGAACAAAGCAAAACAAAAAGCATCAGGGACGCCTTGAGTTTCCTTCGCATCTTCCGGTTGTTGAAATCATCATTAATCCCACTGAAGATACAACAGGCATGGTGTGTATTGGAAAAGAAGAAACCAGAGAACTGGCCTATTCCCCTGCCAAACTACACGTAAACTGCTACATTCGCCCCATATTCATTAGCAAAGAAGATGAAACAGGCAGTCAGAAACAAGTAATAGCTCCCCTTGACAGACCCATCCCCAAATGCATGGCCAGCACCGAACTTTTGGCAATGATATTTGCAAACAAGTACGTTTTTCACATGCCACTTTACCGCATACTTCAACAGATTAAGCAGATGGGCTTTGATCTGCCATCATCCACGCTGGGTTCATGGGTAAAACTTGGAGCAGAGTTATTGGTTCCGCTTTTTGAGGTACATCGTTTACACGTTTTCCGAGAGTGTTATCAAATGATAGACGAATCCCCCATAAAAGTACAGGATAAAAACCTGAAAGGCACGTGTCATCAGGGTTATATGTGGGTTCGGTATGCCCCTTTGTCTAAGTCTGCGCTTTTTGAGTACTATCCAAGCCGCAGTGCCAAAGACCCTATCTCGGACCTGAATACTTTCACCGGTTTCATCCAGACAGATGGATATTCGGGCTACACCTATCTGGCAGCCAGAGAAGGCATCACCCATCTATCATGCTGGGCGCATGCAAGGCGCTACTTTGATAAAGCCCTGGGCAATGATTATCAAAGAGCCTCGCATGTGATGAAACTCATACAGGTATTGTATTCGGTGGAGGCCTTGGCCAGAGAAGCCAACATGACATCCATTGAACGTCATGCGCTCAGGCTGGAGAAATCCTTGCCCGTAATCAACGAGATAGGGCAATATATTTACAATGAAAAATCAAAGGTTACGCCTAAAAGCCCCATAGGAAAAGCTTTTGAGTATTGCTCTAATCGATGGATTAGTCTTCAGAACTATCTAAAAGAAGGAATCCTGGAAATCGACTCTAACCTTGTTGAGAATGCCATCCGCCCTTTGGCTCTTGGACGTAAGAATTATCTCTTCGCTGGTTCGCACGATGCAGCCAAAAACATTGGCATGTTCTACAGCTTCTTTGCCACCTGCAAAAAACATGATATTGAACCCCAAGCGTGGTTAATCTATGTCATCAAAAACATCAACAACACCAAATCCTCAGAAATCAAAAACCTGCTGCCTCAGTTTATAGACAAAAAGCTACTCGCCTAAAACGGGGTTGGTGGGGCGGATACGTTTAAACAAGCGGAATTTAAACATATTGAAATTGCCGACTTGAGGTTATTTATAGAGGATAAACTTGAAAAGTTATTAAACCAAAATGTTACAAGAATTGATTTTGCTAAAAAACTTCAAGACATCATAAATAAATACAATAACGCATCAAAAGAAAATCCGAATTTTGATGGCTTCTATGGTGATAATTCTGCTGGAGCATATTTTGAAGACTTGATTGATTTCTCAAAAAAATTGCGAGATGAAGAAGAACGTCATATCCGGGAAAACCTTACACCCGATGAACTTGAATTGTTCGATTTAATTAGGCAGACAAATAAAAACTTAACTAAAAAAGAAGAGCAATTGGTTAAGTTGGCTGCAAAAGATTTACTAAAAAGACTGAAAGAAGAAAAAGATAAATTGCTGGTAACAGACTGGTATAAAGATGAAGTAGCAAAACTAACGGTTCTAAAATTTGTAAAACAAGAATTAAATAA
>RECE01000009.1 GCA_007694165.1 Bacteroidota bacterium | reverse complement strand
GCTTTGAACGTCAGTATCGTCAACGCAGTGCCGGTTTACGTGCCAATACCCTGGTGAGTGCCGGGGCAGCTATCTTTATGATCACCTGATGGAAAAGGCAGCGGGTAAATTTACCCTTTTACAGGGGGTGACCTATGTAAGCTGGAAAGTAATGGAAAGAGAAACAGTGTAAATATTCCTAAATATAAACTTATGGAGAGAAACGGAAAACTTATCTCATGGTTTGAAGAGCTAAGCAATATGGAAAGAGCCAGAGAATTGGTTCCTGTTCTGCAAAAAATGCCGGTGGTTGAGGTTTCTGAAATCCTGCAGGAACTAAGCAATGAAACTCTTTTGGAGGTTCTTCCCATGTTTACTCCTGAGCAGCAGGGACTGGTGTTTTCTGAGTTTGATATAACCCGTCAGCTCGATTTTTTCCAGCATACCAGCCGCAAACGCTTTGCGCGGATATTTGAAAATATGGTCTCTGACAGCCGGGCCGACCTTTATCAGCATTTTACCCAGCAAGAACAAATATCCTTTCTGCCTTATCTTTCCAAAACGACCAGGGAAGACGTGCTGAAGCTCAGCTCCTATGACCCCGAAACTGCGGGTGGTATCATGAGTACTGACTTTGCCACTGTTCGCGAAAACCGCACCTGCGCCCAGGCCATCGACAAGGTACGCATCGACGCCCCTTCCAACAAAATGGTCTACTACATCTATGCCGTTGACAGTGAAATGAAGCTTCAGGGGTTTCTGACTTTGAAAGATCTTATCCTGGCAAACCCTGAATCGCAGGTTTCTGATATCATTTATCGTGAATTTGCATATGCTACCCTTGATGAAGACCGCGAGTCGGTGGCACAAAAAATAGAAAAGTATGATCTTGTAGCCATTCCAGTATTGAATGAAGAGAACCAGCTCATGGGTATTGTACATCATGATGACGCCATTGAGGTAATTCGTGCTGAGCATACCGAAGATATGGAAAAGTTCATGGGGATTGTTCCCGGAAGTGAAATTCTTAATTATACCCAAACGGGAGTTCTTGGCCATTTTCGTAAAAGGGTGGTGTGGCTGTCATCGCTTGCGGTAATAGGATTGATTTCCGGTATGATTATACATGCCTATGAAGAGGCCCTTTCAGCTCTTATCATTCTTGCGCTTTATATGCCCATGGTAGCCGATACCGGCGGTAATACCGGAAGTCAGGCTGCTACAGTAGTAATCAGGGCCCTGGCGCTCGGACAGGTGACTTTAAAAAACTGGTTTTCCATACTCTACAAGGAGGCCAGAATATCTATCATGCTGGCCTTGGTACTGGGGGTAATTGCTTTTGGGAAAATATTATTCCTTTCATGGGAAACAGAAGTACCCGAGCAATTCAGCCTTTTATATCTGGCTATTGGCATCTCTGCAGCGCTTTCCCTCCAGGTGATTACCTCTACCATCCTGGGGGCAGCACTTCCTCTTATAGTGAAACGATTGGGAGGCGACCCCGCCGTAGCCGCAAGCCCCGCCATTACCACCATGGTGGATATTACCGGACTGCTGATTTATTTTGGAATGGCAACGTTGATGTTCTTTTAGAATAACCCAATAACCCAATCCCGCATCCTTGCAGTCGCGGGATCTCCGCTTCGCTCCGATAACCCAATCCCGTATCCTTGCAGTCGCGGGATCTCCGCTTCGCTCCGATAACTCAATCCCGCATCCTTGCAGTCGCGGGATCTCCGCTTCGCTTCGATAACCCAATCCCGCATCCTTGCAGTCGCGGGATCTCCGCTTCGCTCCGATAACTCAATAACAAATAACCCAATAACCCAATAACAATATGTCAGAAACAAAGAAAAATTCCAAAACAACACGCAATCGCAATATTATTCTAACCATAGTAATTGTATTGCTGCTATTGGTGGTAATTATTCCTCAGCTAAGGCATGAAACGCGCGAACCCGAAGCTCCGGCTCAATACGTTCGGGTAGATGGCAAGGTGTTTTTACCTGAAACATCTCCCATTCGTCAAAGCATTCAGGTGGGGGAGGTGCAGGTGGAAACCGTAAGGCGAGAGGTGTCCGCACCAGCAACTGTGGAGGCCAATCCTTCCAAACGGGCCAATATTTACCCTCCTGCCGGTGGGCGTATTGTTGATCTGTTTGTGAGTATGGGGCAGAGTGTGCGGGCAGGGCAACCGCTGTTTGAAATCTATTCACCCGATGTGGCTGAGGTTCAGACAGAGTTTGTGAGTGCACGAAGTTCCATGGTGCAGGCAGAGAGGGATTTGCGACGCAAGGAAGATCTTCATGAACGAGGAATTACCCCTTTGCGTGAGCTTGAAGAAGCACGCACTGAATACGAGATTGCAGAAAGCGAGATGCAGGGAACCCGGCTTAAAATGCAGATTCTGGGACTGGAAGAAGACCATGTGGGTAAGCCGCTGATTATTCGTTCTCCAATTAATGGAAGGGTGGTTGACCTGGCAGTGGCACCCGGTGAATTTATTTCCGAACCCGAAGAACCCCTTTTGATCATTGCCGACCTGAGCAGTGTGTGGGTTACCGCACGCATACAGGAAAAGGATATTCGATTTGTGAACACCGGAGATGATGTTACGGCAAGATTTACAGCTTACCCGGGAGATGTTTATGAAGGAACCGTTTTGTTTGTCAGCGACATTCTTGATGAAGAAACCCGCACCACAAGGGTAAGAGTAGAATTTGACAATGAAGACAGAAAACTCAAACCCGGGATGTTTGCCAATGTCCGGTTTCATTCTGCTCCCGCTCCCCAGGTGGTTCTTGAGCCCAGGGCCGTGTTGCAAAGAAGAGATTTCAGCTATGTATATGTACAGACCCAACCCTATACTTTCGAAATGAGGGAGGTAACAACCGGCGAAATGATCGATAATAAACTTGTAATTCTGGAAGGCTTACATGAAGGTGAAAAAGTAAT
>RECE01000302.1 GCA_007694165.1 Bacteroidota bacterium | reverse complement strand
CACTTGCTCAGGCCTACCTGGAGCTTTCCGGCTATTTAAGCTCCAAAGCCGATTATGCAGAGGCTATGAACGTAACATTCAAAGCCCTGCAAATATATCAGGATACCGAAAACCAGAGAGGCATAGCCCTTTGTTATACCGGTTTATGTGATTTGCTTTACTCCCAGTACAAATTTGAAGAAGGAAATGAATACTGTGATATGGCCATCGCTATTCAAACCCAACTGAATGTACCCGAAGACCTGGCCATAACCTACCGGCGCAAATCGGCAAACCTGCTTTTTATTGATGGTGAAAGGGAACATGCACTGCGCGTGATCAATAAGGCCATTGGTATTTATGATGAATTGGGCGAAACGGGATTGCTTTACATGGCTTGTATCAATTGGCGGGGAAACATCTTGAAATACCTGGATCGGTTTGACGAGGCCCTGGCAGATTACCACTCCAATTTGAAAAAATCAGAAGAAATGGGATTGACCCGATATTCACTTGTATCATTGGCCAATATAGGCCATGTTTTTACCATGCAGGAGCAATACGAGCAAGCGATACCCTATACATTGCAAGCCATTGAAATCATGAAAAGGACAGGTAACACCAAAAACCTGTGGGAAAACTATATGCACGCTGCCAACAGTTATGAAAAATTAGGCCGGTTTGAAGAGGCCCTGAAATATAACAAACTACATGCAGAAGCCTATGCAGACTTCCTGCGATCTTCCACCGAAAGGCTTGAATCGGAACTGCTGGTAAAATATGAAACGGAAAAAAAGCAGGAAACCATAGCACTACAAGAAGCACAGATAGATCAGCAACGCATGGTGCAAATCCTTTACATAAGCATAGCCGTAATTCTTTCCATAAGCTTGTTTGGGATGTTCATAAGCAGGCGCTCAATACGAAAGAAAAGAAAAGCGCTTCTGGAACTTAACCTGCAACTGGACACCAAAAACCGGCAAAATGAATTGCTGATGAAAGAGATTCATCACCGGGTAAAAAACAACCTGGAGATGGTAAAAAGCCTTATTGCCCTGCAATGCGCGCAAATGGAAGATTCGGCATCCAAAGATGCCATGATAGAGAGCCAGAACAGGGTGCAATCCATGGGCATTATTCACCAGAAGCTATACCAGGGAGAAAACCCCGGAAGCATCGAAATGAAAGACTATTTCATCAACCTTGGTGAAGGAATCCTGGATGCTTTTGATGCGGATGAGAAAGTGAAAATTGAATGTGCCATGGAAAATCTCGAGCTGGATATAGATACAGCAGTGCCCATAGGTTTGATTGTTAATGAACTACTCACCAACTCGCTCAAATATGCCTTCCCTGAGCGTGCCACTGGAAAGGTGCAGATCAGTTTATCACAACCCGACCCCGGGATTCTTACGCTCACCGTTTCTGACAATGGCGTGGGGAAAATTAAGGGGCAGCAGGCGCAGGGAACAGGATTTGGCTCACAGCTCGTTGATTTGCTAACCCGCCAACTCAACGGGGAAATGACTGAGATAACAGAGGCCGGAACTTCAACGAAGTTTAGATTTAGAATAACAAAAGCAGCATAACATGGAAAACCCCTTGCGTATATTGATCGTTGAAGACGAAATGGTGATTGGAGCCAACATCTCCCTGCAACTTTCCAGATTTGGATACGAAGTAACCGGTATTGTGCCGAGAGGCGAAGAAGCGTTGGTACATGTCAGAGAAAATCAGCCCGACATTGTATTGCTGGATATCAACCTGAAAGGAAATATTGACGGTATCCAGACTGCCGAATTGATGCAGAAAGAGCATGATATTCCGGTTATTTATCTCACAGCCAATGCCGACGATGCCCATTTCAACCGGGCCAAAGCCACCCATCCCTATGCTTTTATCTCTAAACCCTATAAAAGTCTGGATCTGAAACGCGCCATCGAACTTACCGCCAGTCGGTTACAATCAGCTTCTCAAGCTGAAACCCATAGCACAGTTGAGAATCCTTCCTCAAAAGACAAATCCTCCTTTATTTTAACCGATTCCATTTACGTGAGAAACCACGATAAAATGGTGAAAATAATCGTAAAAGACATTTTTTATATTGAAGCTGAACGCAATTATTGTCGCATTTTCTCAAGAGATAAGGAGTACTTATTGGTAATGACCCTTAAAGACCTCAGCGAAAAACTTCCGCAGGGACATTTTGTGCGCGTTCATCGCTCCTATATCGTTAATGTTGAACATGTGGATGAAGTGGCCATAAGCCATGTTGCCGTGGCAAAAAAGGCCATTCCTTTAAGTAAATCCTACAGAGACGATTTACTGAGAGTTTTGCAAACAATTTAAAGTGTATGTGCTGTAAACAACTTAAGTTTTCCTTGTAATCCAATCCAATATTCGCCCAGATGTTTCTTCTCATTATTGATCTTTCAGAACCCAGTTACCAGGTCATTGATGCCAGTGTGCTTTTACAATCTGCTTAATTCATCGCCCTTAATCGATAGCCGGGTAAAGCTATCCCATTCTTCGGACAACCAAACCACCTGTTCGTCCTAAGTCGCTTTTTTCCGGATGAATAATGGTATTACTTTGTTATGGAGTCAAAAATAAAGACGATTCCGCATTTTTTGAATAAGGTTTAGATTGGCCAATAGGCAGCCGGGAGTTAATGCTTTTATAATTTACTTCCTCGTTGTTTTAGCCAGCCTATTGTTGGTGATTTTTCTTCATGTTTGATCCCTGGCAAATCTTTATCTTGATTTGCCAGGTTTTTAAGTGATTTTAATTTTTCACCATGATAACAGGTAACATAAAAATGAAGAATCAGCAAAGAATTTACTTTTTAATATGGGCAGGACTTTTACTTACTGCCCTTGATAGCTGTAATTCAGGCCTTGAACCTTCAAGCCAGCATATCTTCTCTGCCCATGAAACTATTGAGCCCCCCATAGTGATAAA
>RECE01000069.1 GCA_007694165.1 Bacteroidota bacterium | reverse complement strand
TTTAAACTTTTTCACCCCCTTCGCTGTTAATTGCGCTTGCAAAACCGTACCTTTGCAGGTTCGTTTTAACAGCATGATTATGCAACAGATATCCCCCTCAGAATACCAGGAATGGCTTGAAATATACGGTGCCAGAGAGCACAACCTGAAAAATATTGATGTACAAATCCCTCGTGATACCCTTACGGTAATTACCGGTTTGAGTGGAAGCGGGAAATCCAGCCTGGCATTTGATACCATTTACGCCGAAGGACAAAGACGCTATATAGAAACTTTTTCAGCCTATGCACGCCAGTTTTTAGGTACCCTCGAAAGGCCTGACGTGGACAAAATCAGTGGCCTGAGCCCGGTAATCAGTATCGAGCAGAAAACCACCGGCAAAAACCCCCGCTCTACCGTGGGCACCGTGACAGAGATCTATGACTTTTTGCGTTTGCTATACGCCCGTGCCGGCGATGCCCACTCCTATGTTACGGGAGAAAAGATGGTGAAATACAACGATGGGCAAATCCTTGACCTTATCATCGAAAAATTCTCCGGCAAAAAGATGGTTGTGCTGGCTCCCCTGGTGAAAGGGCGCAAAGGACACTATCGCGAACTTTTTGAATACATGCAGCGGCAGGGTTTTCTCCGCACAAGGGTAGACGGGCAAACGCGCGAAATTACCCCCAACATGAAGGTGGACCGCTACAAGATTCACGACATTGAACTGGTAGTGGACAAAATTGCCGTGGATGCCACCCACCGCAAGCGTATTGAGCAGTCGGTGCAAACAGGAATGAAATACGGCAAGGGGATGATTATGCTGCTGGATGAAGAAACGGATGAGGTTTTCCATTTCAGCAAAAACCTCATGTGCCCGGTTTCGGGTATCGCCTATAAAGATCCCGAGCCCAATACTTTTTCCTTTAATTCCCCTTACGGTGCCTGTCCTGCTTGTAGCGGGCTGGGCAACATCAGTGAGATGGATGTGAACAAAATCATGCCCGACAGAAAGCTCTCCATCCGCAGAGGTGGACTCGCGCCCCTGAAAGACACCAAGAACCCCTGGATTACCAAACAGCTGGAAGCCATCGGGATGAAGTTTGGCTTCTCTCTGGATACCCCCATGGAGGATATTCCTGAAGAAGGGATCAATACCATGCTCTATGGATCCAATGATATATTCAAGGTTAAAAATGAAAACCTGGGCATCACCCAAACCTACAATCTCAACTTTGAAGGGATTGTAAATTTCATCACCTCACAATTTGAGGAAAGCCCTTCCAATTCCGTTAAGCGGTGGGCCTCTGATTTTATGCAAAAGAAAACCTGCCCTGAATGCAATGGACAGCGGCTGAAAAAAGAGTCGCTGAGCTATAAGATCGGGGGATTCAATATTGCAGATCTGGCGCAACAGGATCTGATAACGTTAAAGAATACCATAAAAGAATTGCAGGAAAATCTTGACACGCGCAAGTTGCATATTGCCAATGAAATATTGCGCGAAATCAATACACGTCTTGGGTTTATGCTTGATGTGGGGCTTGATTACCTGTCGCTGGATCGTCCGGCAAAAAGCCTCTCCGGAGGCGAAAGTCAGCGCATCAGGCTGGCAACGCAGATTGGTTCACGGCTTACCGGCGTGCTTTACATTCTTGATGAGCCCAGCATTGGTTTGCATCAGAGAGACAATCACAAACTCATTGAATCGCTCAAGAACCTCAGAGATATCGGAAACTCGGTGATCGTAGTGGAGCATGACCGGGATATGATCATGGCGGCGGACTATGTGCTGGATATTGGCCCCGGAGCTGGATTGCATGGCGGCAAAATCGTGGCTGAAGGAAAGCCCCTGGATATTATGCAGAAAGATACCATCACGGCTCAGTACCTGCGCATGGAAAAAGATGTGCCGATGCCCTTAAAACTCCGCAAGGGAAGTGGAAAAAAGATGATTCTCAATGGGGCCACAGGTAATAACCTGAAAAATGTTGATGTGGAATTTCCCCTGGGCAAGCTTATCTGTGTCACCGGCGTTTCCGGAAGCGGGAAGTCCAGTCTTATCAATGAAACGCTTTATCCAATCCTCAGCAACCATTTTTACCGTTCTCTGAAAAAGCCTCTTCCTTTCAAAGAAATCAAAGGGATGGAGCACATCGATAAAGTGGTGGAGATCGATCAGTCTCCCATTGGTCGTACACCCCGATCCAATCCTGCTACCTATACCAAAGTGTTTGATGAAATTCGCAAACTTTTTGCCTCTCTTCCCGAGGCGCAAATCCGGGGGTACAAGCCCGGACGGTTTTCCTTCAATGTAAAAGGGGGCCGGTGCGAAACCTGCCAGGGAGCCGGTGTAAAGGTCATTGAAATGAACTTCCTCCCTGATGTGCATGTGGAGTGCGAAGACTGCCAGGGGAAACGATACAACCGCGAAACTCTTGAGGTGCGTTTCAAAAGCAAATCTATCAATGATGTGCTTAATTTAAGTATCGATCAGGCACTGGAATTCTTTGAGAATATCCCTTCTATAGTGCAGAAAATCAGAACACTCAGAGATGTGGGGCTTGGGTATATTACCCTGGGCCAGAGCAGTACAACCCTTTCGGGTGGCGAAGCGCAACGGGTGAAGCTGGCCTCTGAACTCTCCCGCCGCGATACCGGCAATACCTTCTACATTCTTGATGAACCTACAACCGGCCTTCACTTTGAAGATGTAAGGGTGTTGATGGATGTTTTAAACCGGCTCACGGACAGGGGAAATACTGTGCTAATCATAGAACACAACCTGGATGTAATAAAAGTAGCTGACCATATTATTGACCTGGGTCCCGATGGTGGTTTTCGCGGAGGTGAGATTATCTGTAGCGGCAAACCCCTTGATATTGTAAAAAACAATTGTGGCTATACAGCAGCGTTTCTCAAGGAAGCAATTGAAATGGCTCAACCCAAAACCAAAGTTTAA
>RECE01000169.1 GCA_007694165.1 Bacteroidota bacterium | reverse complement strand
TATACTTTGGTGGCGTCTGCTGCGGTAACGGTAAGTTCGGCAGGGGTGATGGTCAGTTCCCCATCCACGAAAGTGATAGTATAATTATCGGAAGTGAGACCGGAAGCCGTAATGGCATAGGTGCCCGCATCCTCGCCGGGTTCGCGGGTGAAGCTGAGGGTGCCGTTTAGTGCTGAAGCATCCTCACCAAAGGCGAACGTGTCATAAGTAACTTCAAATGCAGGGTCTGCGGTGCCATAGGTTTTGGCAGTATGGGTGACAGCTATCATAAGGCTGCGGGGAGAGATGACCAGTTGGGCCCCTTCATAAAAAACCTGGTAATTGGGGCCGGCATTCAGCGTTCCGATAAGAATAGGATACACGCCAACATCTTCTCCTTCGCTGCGGGCCAGCTCGCCTGACAGGGTATCATCGCCCACCAGTTCCGAATCTATCAAAAGGTAAGTGAGCTCAGGATCGGGGTCTCCGTAGTTTTTCGATTGATCATTTGCACTTATGGTCAGTGGAGCAGGGGTGATTTCCAGTTCTCCTGCTATAAATGTAAGGGTGTAGTTGTCAGCAGTAAGTCCCGATGCAGTGATTTCGTAAACGCCTGCATCCTCGCCGGGTTCGCGGGTAATAACGAGGGTTCCGTCCAGTACCGATGCATCTTCATCAAAAGCAAATTCGCCGTAAGTGACAGAAAAGTCAGGGTCATCCTCCCCATACATCTTTTCTGCATTCCCCACGGTTATCTGCAACGGTGCCGGGTTGATAAACAGCAGGCCGCTGCCATAATTGATGTTATAATTAAGAGAAGTGTACCCTGAGGTTGTAAGCGCGTATTCTCCGACAACTTCGCCCGGCTCACGGACGATGGAAAGCTCTCCTTCCAGCACCGAAGCATCTTCACCAGCCACAAATCCAATGTAAAATGCCGTAAATACCGGGTCTGGTGCACCATAATTCTTGATTTTGGATGTGGCAGAAATGAGCAGCCCCTTCTGCGTAATCCTCAGCAGCCCATCGACAAATATAATGTCGTAATTGTTGCTGGTAAGCCCGCCGGGGATAATGTCGTAATCGCCAACATCTTTTGCCCCGATGGCACTGCCTGTGAAAGTAAGTTCACCGGAAAGGTCTTCCACCCCTTCCCCTTCCACAAAGCCGTCAAAGCTCACCGGGAAGTTCTCCTCCACCTGTCCGTCATACTCCTTGCCGATAAAGTCGGCTGTTACGGTAAGCTCTTTGGGATTCACCAACAGCTGGCGGATGACTGGCTCTGCCGCGTCATAGTCATCATCCCCTTCCTGGGAAGCGGTAATGTCTGCCGTGCCGGCCCCCACGATGGTGAGCAGATTCCCTTCGATGGTAGCCACATCCGTATCGCTGCTTGTGAAACTCACCTCCAGCCCCGACGATGCGGTAGCCGCGAGTTCGAAGGCTTCATCACCGTAGGTTTTATCCGGAAGGGCATCAAAGGTGATGGTTTGGGCGTTTTTGTCGGTTGGGATATCTTTGTTGAAAGAATGGGTATGGTCATTCGCCCCGGCGGACAAACCCACCGCAGCAAAAAGAAACCAGAAAATTGTCAGAGAGTGTAGCGCTTTTTTCATATAAATTATGTTTGATGCAACTTTTATTAAGGTTTGTGGAAAATGTGGTTAAAAATACTAAAAATAGGTGAGGGGGAAGGAGGGAATTTTTTGGGTGGGGAAATGGGGTGGGATTATCAGCAAAAAAAGGTTTTGTTGGTTGTGTAGGCTTTTGGGATGGAGCTAGAGAGTTGAGTGGGGAGTGGTAGAAGTTGAGTCAGAAGAATGTGTTTCTTCAATTTCTCTATTTAAGCTTCTTCATAGAAGCTCGATCCCAATATCTTTGAAGTATGCAAAGGTGGAATTATAATATTCCTTTTTCCTTGTATGATCTTCGGAGCTGCCATCAGGAACAACAATTATCATCCCTTGTCTTGCTCGTGTTAAAAGAACTCTGTAGGCATTCAGCAGATACTTTCTTCTGTCAGGGCTATTAATGTTTTGCCATTTATTACCTTTAAATGCAAAGTACTTCCATCCATCATCAGAGTATCTCAAATCTCCATCCCATGTTACACAAGCCCAGTCAAGTTCTAAACCTTGTACCTGAAATTCTGTAGCAGCGTCTTCAAGAAAGAACGAAGATCGTACGTCATCTTTCCCTTCAAGGAACCAGTTCACAGGGTCAATTTTGTACCTTACATCTATGGCCAATGGTTTGAGTCTTTGAGCCTGGGAAGATACAACTATTCCATACCGCTCACTTCCCCGGGCTTTTTCTTTTATCCACTGTTTGGCTTTATTTAAATCTCTTGTAAGAACTATGGGGTATTTTTCCTTGAATTTGTTGTATGTATTAGCTGCTCCAGCTTTGTCCATATCCAACAATTGTTTTACAAAAAGCGATACGTTTTCTGCTCTGAATGAACGCATTGAAACTGCTAAATGTAAATCATCATGAAACTTAATTTTTCCGGATGATTTTAGTTTCTTTATCATATCATCTGCAACATACTCCGTGTCGGTAAGATTAGGAGAGATAATCACATCCCAGTTGCTGAAAGTATTATGAACAGCACTTAACCATTCCGAAATGCCTGCCTCTCCAGTATTGATTTCCTGACCACCACCGACTAAACATATTACTACCGCCCAGTCAGGGTGTCTGTCCAGGCAAGAGATTAAGAATTCAGGTTCAGAATGGTTAAAATTCTGGATACCTTTTTTGCTTTTCATAAAAGAAGCAGTTTGCTCTTTTGTCCACGCTCGTTGAGCTTCATCAAAAATTGCTACATGATCGTAAGGTGGATTGGGGTCAGTTATGTATGCATCACGATAGTGGTGAATGTTTTGGATGAATGCTTTGACAGATTGTCTTGCTGCCTTTTTTGTTAACCTTTGTCCTGATTCTTTTTCTTGCTTTACCCTGTCTCGCGCAAGTGCTTCTTGAAGTATGGATACCAAAGGTCCATTTCCCGATAGATAAACACTCGCATTGCCGTTTTGATTATCCATGTGAGCTGTGGCAACTTTTAATCCTACCAGTGTTTTACCTGCTCCCGGCACGCCAGTTACAAAGCAAATGAACTTTTTTTTCTCCTCTCTTGCTTTGTAAATTATATCTGAGATTGCATTTGTTGTTTTAGTAAGGTTAATGGCAGATGAGTCATTTCTTGTAATTTCTTCAACTGAATGATTGTTGTAAAGACTCAGGGCTGCTTCAATTATGGTTGGAGTTGGGGCATATCTTCCTGCAGAAAAATCTTCCTTTAGTTTAGATGGGTTCTGGTTAAAAAAAGCCAGGCCATTTTCAACCGCTGTTTTTAGATCATTTTTTCCTGCCATGACAGGCAAAATGAGATTGTCATTATGAGTTGTTGTAGTGATATTGATAAAAGAAGTTTCAGCCTCAGTGGCAACAAGTATGGGTATAATCGGAATGATGTGACTGGGTTCGTGAAAGTTCTTCAGGTCCAGCGCATAATCCCAAACCTGCTCAATGTTCATGTTTAAGAATTTTGTTTCTCCAACCTTAAACTCTATAACAAAAAGAACACCCTCAATCAGTAAGATAGTATCTACTCGTTTTCCCATCCGAGGTATTGAAAACTCAAAGAAAATTTCTCCATCATACCCATTTAAAGAGGATTTTAAAATTGGAATCTGGAGCTCCCATGATTTATTTTGAAAAAACCTCACATCATACTCGTTGGCACGGGTTATTTCACCGATCACTTCATTTGCGCTTTTCTTTAAGAATGAGGAAATTGAATCTTTGAAAAAATAGCTTAGTTTTCCCATTGTTGATTTTTAAAGCGCTAGTCAGCTGCTAAAGTATGGAATGTTTGAATCTGCAATCAGTTTGATTTACAAACATAAGTAAAATTCTTATTTGTTTTATAGTTATAGTTTTTGTTCTTAGACGATCCCTCACCCCAATCCCAAAATTTTTATATCTTTGAAAACCAATTGCCCGTTACAGGAAAACAATACCCATTATTCCGATTGCCTTTATAGCTTACAAAACCCGGTTCAGGTCTGTGCCTGGATGGATATGTTGTATTCAAAAAAAAAGCTATGCCTGTAAAATCTTCTTTTTATCGGTCAGGAAAATTTCTTGCCATCCTGGTGGTGTTGTTGTGTGTAAACCTGTTGGTATTCTATTTCTTTTCATTGCCCGGGGATGCTGAGCCGGAGCCGGAATTTATCCGAAGAGAGGTTGTGGTGCAGCAACCTGCTCCCGCAAAGCCGCAACCTGAGCCCGAACCGGAGCCCCTGCAGCAACTCACGCCCAACCTTGCCCTGATGAACAGCTCCGCCTGGAATACGTATGTGAAATCTCCGGTCCCCTCCCGCGATGATTATGGCAACCACCCGGCCAGTATTTCCATGGGTGGGTATTATGCTGCCAGGGGAGATAAAGTGTATGGTGTCTTTCCGAAGAGTGGAGATATTTACGGTGCTGAACAATTTGGGAGATTGACCATGCCGGGGATGGATATTGAGTACCTTGAGACTCCCGTGCCTGGGAAGAAAATCTATCTCAATGTGGGGGAGGAGCATTTGTATTTTATCAGCAGGGGCAACATCATGTCCTGGGATCTTCACACGGGTGATACAGCGGCGTTGTTTCCGCATATTGAAGCTACCAAACTGATTTTGTATCGCGAAATCCTGTATTTTACCGATGCAGAGAGAGTCCTTTACCGGGCGGTACCGGGTGAGGATGCAGAGGTGCTTTTGCCCGGTGAGCAGGTGCGTAATTTCAGTATCTCTGAGCAGTTGCTCGCATTTCTAAGGCCAGGTGGTGAAATTATGCTCATGTCGCTTGAAGATGAACAAGTACTTACGACTTCCCTGGTGGCTCAAAAAGGGAGGCTTTATCTCTATGGCAATCTTCTTTTGTATGATAGCTATAGCAATTCTGGTGGAGCGTTTTTGCCTGACCCGGATTCTTTTGTGTCGGATACCTCAGGAAATTTCGTGCATGACAGTGATCAGTGTGCTTTATTTTCTCACGACAGCCTCCACGTTATTCTGATGCCATTAAATTTTCATCAAATTCCTTTGATAATAAATGGCAGAGTGACCTTCCCTAAGACGAATTCCTGGTGTGGGTTCATCTACCTTACCTTTGATGCTGAGCAAACAGACCGACTGGTTTATTCTGATTTTCCCGGCAGCAGTACTTACAGTAGTGATGATTATTATTATGTCAATACGATGTTCGCGATCTGGGATCGGGTATTGCTGGATTTAGATTATGAGTTCTTTGCCACGGGATTTTGGAGGGACAATGAACGCATTACCCATTATGAAAACAATACCTCCATGGAAGACCTGGGGGTTGAATGCAGTGCACCTTCATTTCGGTTATATGATAACAACAACATTTACTGTTATGAAAGGGATGCCTTTTTTACGGTTACGGGTAAAGATCGTTTTTCCATGATTTCCGGAACTGACACCACGGTTTATGTTTTGCCTTATACTCCGTGGATGCTGAGTTTAAAGGCTCTTTACGGAAACTCGGTCTTGCTGGAGTGTGAATCTCCGGAGGTTGGCGGTCTAACAACTCCCCATACTTATTTGCTCTACTGCATGGAAACACAAACCCTGAATAACAGTTTTCCGATAATGGCCCATATAATCGAGGTGTGTCGGGAAGGAATCTATATGGAGACTGTAGAAGATGGGCGCAGAATTTTGCCTATGGAATGAAGGATTACTTTACTTGTATTCCTTAATTCAGAGGACGTTTTGTTTATTTGAACAGCCCCCGGGAAACATCAACGCACCGTTCTCCCCACCGACGATTCCATAAAAGCATTCACCAATGCCGTAATGTCAGCTACATCGATGCTTCCGTCGCCGTTTACATCGGCCGGTGCTGTAAATTGATTTTCCCCGGATGGGTCCATGATAAGATTGACCAGCAGGATTACATCTGCAACGTTGAGCACTCCATCGCCGTTCATGTCGCCCAGGAGCATGTCTTCGGGCCACAGGGGTATTTCCACCAGGGTTTGCTGAAAGTCCTGCACGGCAACATTTTTCATAAGGGCCGTGTGGTATCCCTGCGCGGTAATTTCAATATCGTACATCCCTGCTTCTACAGGTCGGAATGCCACCCCCGATGTGGGACGGGTGTGCACTTCAGAGCCTGAATGGTCGTGGTTTTGCAAGTGGATGGTGGCAGCAACGGGCAGGCCGGAAAAATCATCTGTCACTTCCAGTCGCAAACCATAGCGGGACTGCTGCAGATACGTCAGCATGCTGCGATGGTTGTATTGCCAGTGCGCCGGCAGCAGGGCAGGGTCGAGCAGCTTCTGGTTGCTCAGCTCCAGGGTAAATTCACGGCAGCTGCGGTAATAGTTCATGTAATCCTGGCGGCTGCCATACACAACGTACCAGTCACCGCCATGGGTAACGCCTGTTCCCATCCCGGTCATGTAATTGGGTGGGGCATATACGCGTACCGTATCCACGTATTGATGCATCGCGTTTTCCCACCAGTTGTGGTCGGCATGTTTCTTTACATGGCTTTTCCAGGTGTCGAAGGGAAAGTTGACCAGTTCGATGCCGCCATGCATATTGGCCGAAAGGACAAAGTCGAGCGAATCGGCAAGATGCATCATGGCCAGCGTTTCGGGTTGATGGGGCAGTTCGGGAACGGTAACCGGATTGGGGTAGTTGCGGTTGAGGTCGATGCCGTTGGCATTGCGGCGGGTAGCCCCATGCACGGTAGCATTGTTGTTGGTGTAGGTGCCGTCGGGGTTTTCATTGGGGCAAATCCAGATTTCCATGCTATTGAGCAGGTCGGTGAGGGATTCGTCGGTGCCATAATTGTGAAGCAAATGATGGATAAGCCTGAGAGTAAGGATGTACCCTGCAGTTTCGTCGCCATGCATGGTGGAGGTGTACATTACGCGGGGCACCTGGGTGGTCGCAGGTGAGGTAAGGCGGGCAAAAAGCAGCCTGCGACCCGAAGGCAAAGTGCCTGCCACATGGATTTGGCAAAGATGGGGAAAGTCGGTTTCAAACTGTGCCATCATGCTTTCGTATGCCTCGTAGGTTGGGTAAAAGTCCCACGTATCAAAAAGATCCCTGGTGCGGATTTCTTCCCACGACAGCATGTTGAGGTCAAAGTCCACCATCGAAGGGGCTGTTTCCACGGTGAAGTCGATCCCGTTGCGCACCAGGTATTCCCATCCCTGGCGAGAAACGTACAAAAAGGTGCGGTCTTCCTCCCGGTAATCATAACTGATGCCCGGGACAGTGGCATCGGGCAGCTGGTGGGACGGGATGCTCAGGTACAATTCGGGCCTTTGTTCCAGCAGGTCAGCAGCACGGTCGATTTCATCCTGGTTTTGGCCGCAAAGCATGCAGGGCAGCAAAAGCATGATGGCTGTCAGCAGTAGGGAGGGGCGAAGGTTCAGCAAATTTCTCATGGTTCCGTTGTTGGGTAAATCGTTGTCCCGTCATCCATCTTATTTAAACAGTTGCATTTTGAGGGTTTTGTTGTAACCGTTGGTGGTCATCCGGATAAAATACAGGCCCGGTTCCACCTTCTGGCCTGATGCATGGGTGCCATCCCATGTTATTTCGTGTTGGCCGGTTTCAAAAAATCCCCCGGTAAGTGTTGTTGCTTTTTGCCCGATTAAATTGAAGATTTCAATTTTCACTTCTCCCGGATTGCCGACAGTAAAACGTATGGTGGTTTCTCCATAGAAAGGGTTGGGGAAATTTCCGGATAGCTTGTCAGTCATTGGGGAACGCGTTTCTATAACTCCGGTGGCCGCTTCGGTAGTGAAGTGCCAGACAGGGCTCCCTTCAGCGTGAATGTGTTCTTCCTCGTGGATAACGAATGGGATCACCTGCCAGTGATAGGTCATTTCATGATCCAGGGTAAATGGATGGTTCGAAAAGTAATATTCTCCGGGTCCGCCTTCCATGACAGCCTGGTAGGGTTCACCGCCGGTATTGCCAATCCAGAGATTCAGTACAAATCCATGTGGGTCGGAAAAGCCTTCTTCGGAAGAATAGGTCCAACCGATAGCGGTATTCACAGGAACGTTAACTGCTTCATGCCCTGGAATAGGGCTATGGGCCATAGCGGGCGGATTGGGTGTGTCACCGGCAACCTGCCAGCGCAACCATGGGTATCCTTCATTGAATTCAAACTCCGGATCCTCCGCCCATATGTCCTGGAAATCCCAGTCAACATAGGTGTCTTCAGCGTATGGGTACGTCATTTGTTGGGTGGTTTTTCCCAATCCCCCATCACTATGTTGCAGCCCGGAAGTTTCTATATTCCAGTAGCTGTTGGTGATGGCTGTTCCGGTTTCGTTTACTCCTATCAAACCCCCTGCGTATTCAGGGTCATCCCCGATTACCAAACCGGTGCTGTAGCTGTTGCTTATGGAGGAGGCATACATGTTGCCAATCAATCCTCCCACATCATTTCCATCATAGGAATAACTCCCCTGGGCAACTATGGTGCCCGTGGTGTAGCAATTGCTGATGGTAGAGTACAAATCCCACCCTACCAGTCCGCCCACGTATTCCGTAGCCGTAACATTGGCTGAACTGAAAGAGTGGGTAATGGATGAACCGTCGTTATACCCCACCAGTCCGCCCACGGCAAAACCCCCGTAAACGTTTCCCGTACTGTAGCTGTTGCTTATGGAGGATAGTCCTATGCTTTGCCCGACCAATCCCCCGGAATAACTCCAGTAAATTCCTGAACTTACATTTCCGGTGCTGTAACAGTGGTCGATGATGGACTCGTTATCATTGTACCCGACCAGTCCTCCCAAAGACCAATCCACACCCGTTACATTGCAGGTGCTGTGGCTGTGAAGGATTTGGGATGACGCCATGTTTTCTCCCACAAGGCCCCCAAGCATGTGGCTGCCGTTTATGTTGCCGGTGCTGTAGCAGTGGCTGACAATGGAATGCTGGAAGTTTAAACCTACCAGGGCCCCGGTGCTTCCATGTCCGGTAATGTCCACATTGGTTACTCCTAAATTCTTTATAATGCTTTCCGTTGTCCATAAAAACAAGCCCGTTGCGTACTGGTCGGTACGATTGATGAACAGGCTGTCAATGATATGGTTTTGCCCGTTGTAAACCCCTGAAAAGGGACTGCCAATGGGCAACCATCCTTTGCCATCAAACCAGTCCACAGTTTCCGAAGCGTCAATGTCGGCCACCTGGATGTAATGGCCGGACCAACGGGTTTCCTGGTCAGGATCCGCAACTTCATCATTGTAAGCGGCAATCCAGTAAAGATTTTCCAGGGTTGCGATTTCATAGGGGCTGCTTTCTGTGCCATCGCCAGCAGCAGGCTCAACAGGCGTTTGTGCCATCAGCAAGAAGCTGCTGAGCAGCCAACTCAAAAGAAAGGGAATAGTTTTCATGACTACTTTTTTTTGGTGGTGAATCAATGGGTTTTGTTTACCGGAAAAGTTGCAGAAATATTTTAACAGATGACCTTTTCGGTGGTCTATTTCGCTTTCTTTTGAATATCAGACATCCAATCAAGGGGAGGATCCGGAAATTCCGGATATGGATGAAAGAAAATTATCGGATTGTTTTCCTTTAATGAGTTATGCAAACACAAGTTTAAAAGTACAAAAAAATCTTAATATACGGCTGAAAAGATAAAAATAAACGCTCAAAGAAGTTGATAGTGCTACTTAATCTTTGTTTAGGCAGCTGCAGAAAACTCATACCCACCCTGGCTCAATGAATATTGTTGAATGGTTGAGATGTTTATACTGCTTCCAGTTCCTCCGGAAGCTGGAAGATCCTGCGAGCGTAGCAACACTCTGGTATCATATCTATCTCGTCAGCCTTCCTTCATTAACCATTATTTTCTCTACACTCTCTTCTCTGTTTTTTATTTTCTGCCATTGCGCTGTCATCAGCAGTGTGCTGCTAATTGTCGTGGTTTCGCAGCGCCATTATGTGCTGGGAAATGTCAAATCTACTAAGGTTAATGGAATGGGAATAAGGTTTTTATTTTTATCTCATCTTTCGTTGCTACTCTCCTGGCTCTTATCTCTCCTTATTCATGATCCATAATTGAATATTTGCCTCTGTTCTATACTCATTCGTCTCTTTTCTATACCTCTCTTGTCACTAACTCTCTCGTCTCTATTAATTGCGCTGTCTTCAACATCGGGGGCTGTTAAATAACACTTGTTTTGCAGCGCCTTTGGGGCGTGGCAATCATCTGTACTACAAAGATTTGTGGTGCGCTGCACCTTCCGGTTTTGAGTTTCCGGCTTCCCCCTTCCAGCTTCCAGCCCTTTCACCTTTCACCTTTCACCTTTTTGCAATTTACCATTAACAATTATTCCCGCTACTCTCCCGTCTCCTTCCCCCTTCGAGCCCCGCTTCCCTGCAGTCGCGGGATTTCGGGCTGTGCCCTCAACTTCCAGCTTCGAGCTTCGAGCTTCCTGCCCTTTCAGCTCCTTTCTCTTTTTCCCAAAAAAACTAAAACCCTGCACTACAGATGACAGCGCGGCTCTCTGTTTTCTCAAACCTCTTATCTTTACCCGCGAAAACAATAAATATTACATAATCCGGAACAGCAAAATCTTAGCAGCAGGCATTTTACTCCCACTATGAATGATAGGTGGGTTGCGCTCAGCAGATGCTGATTCCTCAAATTTAACCTTAAACATGATGTACAAAGCAAGCATGATTTTTTTTCTGGCAGCATTGGTAAGCCTGGCGTCTTTTGCGCAGGAGTCTTCCTCGTTCAGGCTTCCTCCGCAGGAGATTATTGATTTGGTGGAAGCGCCCGGTACACCTTCGGTATCTATTGCTCCCAACCACAGTGTGATTGCCTTTATTGAAAACCCGGGTAATCCCTTCCTTGAGGATTTGGCCCGTGAGGAGCTGCGCCTGGCAGGGATACGCATTGATCCTCTCACCAACGGCCCGGCAGCTGCCTCCTATGGTACAAACATCACCTTTACCGATCTGGAAGGGAAGAATGAGCGCATAGTGCAGGGTCTTCCCAAAACACCCCGAATCCGCAACATGCGCTGGTCGCCCGACAGCAGGCATATCGCCTTTACCCATACCGTGGAAGCGGGAATAGAGCTTTGGGTGATTGACGTGGCCCATGCCCGTGCCCGCAAACTCACCTCACGCCAGGTGAATGATGTAATGGGCAATGCACTCAGCTGGCTTTCTGACAGCAAAACCATCCTCTTTACAGCCGTGCCCGAAACCAGGGGAGAAGTGCCCGTTCGACCGCTGGTGGCCGGTGGCCCCATCATCCAGGAGAACCTCGGACGTCGTGCCGCAGTAAGAACCTACCAGGACATGATCAGCGATCCGTATGATGAGGATTTGTTTGAATACTATGCCCAGAGCCAACTGATAGAAGTGGATCTGGACGGGAATGAGAAGCTTATCGGAGCTCCTTCTGTAATGTGGTATTTTAATGTATCGCCTGATGCAAGGTATATCCTGGTCAACCAGATTCAGAAGCCGTATTCTTACATCGTACCCTTTACCCGTTTTCCACAAACCCTTGAGGTGCTTAACCGCCAGGGTGAAAGAGTTTACATGGTGGCCGATGTGCCGGTATCAGACGATCTGCCCCAGGGCTTTGGGGCTACCCGCGAGGGCCCCAGAAGTGTGCAATGGCGCAACGATGCTCCGGCCACTTTATTCTGGGTGGAAGCCCTGGATGGTGGTGATCCTGCCAATGAAGTGGAATACCGCGATCAGCTTTATTTCCTTCAAGCACCTTTTACTGCTCAGCCCACAGAAAGCGTAACCCTGGAACTGCGCTACGGCGGTATCACCTGGGGAATGGATGATTATGCCCTGGTGTACGAGTCATGGCGCCGCACCCGCCGCACCGTTACCAGCAGCTTCAACCCCGGGCAGGTGCAACCGGAAAAATCGGTCATTTTCGACCGCTCTTTTGAAGACCGTTACAACGACCCCGGTCGTTTCCAGACCGCCTCCAATGAATACGGCCAATCGGTATTGCTCACCGACCGCAGGCAGCGCAAACTGTTTCTGACCGGCGCTGGTGCATCCCCCGAAGGGAACAGACCCTTTGTGGATGAATTTGATATCCGCACCGGAGAAACCAACCGCCTGTGGAGATCGGAAGCTCCTTTCTATGAGTTTGTGGTGGAGATAATCGATGTGAACCGCCCCAGCGTCATTACCCGTCGCGAGTCCAACGATATGGCTCCCAATTATTTTATGCGCGATTTGCGCCGCAACCGCCTTACACAGATTACCCATCTGCCCGATCCTTTTGAGGCCCTCCAGGAACTGCAATCGGAGATGGTGCATTACACCCGTGAAGACGGTATTTCGCTGGACGGTACCCTTTACCTGCCTGCAGGATACAACAAGGAAACTGATGGCCCGCTGCCTACCATGCTGTGGGCTTATCCCCGTGAATTCAAGAGTGCTGATGCGGCAGGACAGGTGAGCGGCTCGCCCTATACCTACACCCGCGTGGGAGCAACTTCACCCGTGCTGCTGGCTACCCAGGGGTATGCCGTGCTCAACAATGCCAGCTTCCCCATCGTGGGTGAAGATGACAAAGAACCCAACGATACTTTTGTGGAGCAGCTGGTGGCCAGCGCTGAAGCTGCCATCAACTTCCTGGTCGAAAAAGGGGTTACGGATCGTGAAAGGGTGGCTGTGTCAGGCCATTCCTATGGTGCTTTTATGACGGCCAATCTGCTGGCTCACTCCGACTTGTTTGCCGCCGGTATTGCCCGCAGTGGTGCCTACAACCGCAGCCTTACCCCGTTTGGCTTCCAGGGCGAAGAGCGCACCTACTGGGATGCACCTGAAGTGTACCACCACATGTCGCCTTTTACCTATGCCCACCAGATTGAGACACCCATGCTCATTATCCATGGTGCTGATGATAACAATTCCGGTACTTTCCCCATGCAAAGCGAAAGATTGTATGATGCCATGCGTGGCCATGGTGCCACCGTTCGCCTGGTAATGCTGCCCCACGAAGGGCACGGATACCGCGCACGCGAATCAGCACTGCACATGCACTGGGAATGGCTGGAATGGTTAGACAGGTATGTGAAGAATAAAGAGAATTAAATCCGGTCATGCCCTGACGCTAAGTTCAGGATGTGACTATATAAACAAATACTTATTGTGAGGGCATGACTTTGGTTCATGCCCTCACCTTATTCAGCCTTTTGCTATGAAATACCCCGTCCCGCTTATTCACGGTCGTCTCATAAAGCGCTACAAACGCTTCCTGGCCGATGTCATTCTTGACAGCGGTGAAGTGATTATCGCCCATTGCACCAATTCGGGAAGCATGAAAAGCTGCCTGGAGGAAGGTGCCGAAGTGTATCTCTCCCCGGTAACCGACCCCAAACGCAAAACCCGCTTCACCTGGGAGATGATAAAAATCAACGATAGCTGGGTGGGCATCAATACTTCGTTGCCCAACAAATTTGCTTTTGAGATGATGCAGAAGAATGCCATTCCCGGTCTGGAAGGGTATACCGAAATCAGAAGAGAAGTAAAATACAACGAAAGCCGCCTGGATATTTTTGCCCAAAAGCCAGGGGAAACCTGCTTTGTGGAAGTGAAAAATGTGACCATGAAAGAGGGAGAGATGGCCCTTTTCCCGGATGCGGTAACCCTGAGAGGGCAGAAACATTTGAAAACTTTAATGACATTGAAGGAAAAGGGTATCCGTGCCGTGATGCTCTATGTGATACAGCGCATGGATGTGGAAGCTTTTGGTCCTGCAGCGGCAATTGACCCAGTCTATGCATTGCTGCTGAGAGAAGCGTATGAAAAAGGGGTGGAAATCATTCCCATACAGGTACGTGTAAGCCCGGAAAGCGTTGTTTTTGAACGGGTATTGCCGGTGCGTTGGGAGGATGGAAAATAAGGGAAAGGGATTTCCTTTTATTTTCTATTGTTAAATGAAAAATAATGACTACTTTTGTGCCCCCAAACAATGGTTCCGTAGCTCAGCTGGATAGAGCAACAGCCTTCTAAGCTGTGGGTCACAGGTTCGAATCCTGTCGGAATCACGAAAAAAGCCTGGCATTTGCCGGGCTTTTTTTATTAACGGGCCTTTTTTCTGAATTTTTAGTCAGGGCATGAATTGTAGTCATACCCTGACTTGTTTTGTCTGCGCGAAGCTAAATTCCCAGCAATGGGGTAAATCCTTGCCCGGTCGGGACTCTAAGTTCCCGTCCGGGCTAATACATGAGATTAGTGGTCGGACGAACCGGAAGTCGTCTGACCACAAGGCAGGCACAGGCTGAATAGTCGCCACCGGACCAGA
>RECE01000260.1 GCA_007694165.1 Bacteroidota bacterium | reverse complement strand
GACGAGCTGAATATATTCCCCACAATGCCCAATAAAAGTAATTCTGCAATGTGGGAATGGAAGTGTTGGCAATAATGCATCATGGTACAGCCAATAATTAGCTTTGATGCTATAGTTCGGCTCACTAAAGGGTAATCTCAGCCTCAATCCCGCTTCCTTCCAGTCTCGGGATTTCACTGCGTTCAACTTCCTTATGCTGCGCCCTCAGCCTCAGGCCTCAACCTCATTAACCTTCTACTTCGTTTATTTCAATTCTCACCGCATAATCTTTAGGTTTTATATCATGTGAATACATTTCGGCATATTGTTGGGTAATTTCTGCACCGTAGAAAAATATCAGTGAAGAATAAAACACCCATAATAATATTACCACCAGGGATCCGGCTGCTCCGTATATTGCACCAATATTGATACTCCCCAAACCAAAACTGATGATTGCTTTCCCAGTTACAAACAAGAACGCAGTGATAGAGGCTCCCACCCATGTAACTCCCCATTTGATATGAGCATCGGGCAGAAAACGATAGATCGCAGCAAAGATTACCATTGTTACGGCAAAGTAAAACACGAAGTTTCCCACCTCCAATATCAAAAGGGTAAGGTCAGGGAATCTTTCGTGCATAAAACCTTGAAACAACGATTTTGCCGCATCAACAACAATAGATAACAGCATTACAAATCCAAGGATAAGTATCAGCCCGAAAGAGATAAGCCGGTCGTATAATGTTCTCAGAAAATTATTTTTGGGCTTTGCCCTTACTCTCCATATGTAATTCAATGAATTCTGCATTACCGAAAAAAAGGTGGTGGATATAAAAATGAAGATGGCAAACCCAACACTGGTAGCAATGATGCCTGTTCGTGAGTCCTGCATATTTTCTACAATACTCCGGATGTACTGTGCACCTTGTTCCCCGAAAAATTGATCTATTTCCGCAAAAAGTTTCGTCTGAATTTCTTCCTGCCCAAGCAACATGCCTGCAACAGAAACAATGATAATAATCAAAGGAGCCATGGCGAAAATAGCAAAGAAGGCTGTTGTGCCTGCTAATTGCAACGGATTGTCCTGCTTGTATTTTTTGGCTGCACGCTTCATTAATTCGAAGACTTGTAGGAGTTTTTTCTTCATGACAGAAAAATGTTTTTATCAAATGGCTCAACTAATATACCATCAATTCTTTTAGCACGCAACAACCATTGATATTTACACTGACCATAAGCCCGCTAACCAGCCGGTGCATTTTGTCGGCAGTATAAGAGTTTATTTCTATATTTGCACAGAAACGATTCATAAAACGCTTTTAAGTCAGCTGTAATTTTTCGAAAAATATGAAGGGAAAATAGAATATTACGGATTTAGTATTTAATTAAACATGATTGTCCGCATTTCTGCCAGTAAATCCCGAATTCAATACCTCGAACAATAAAACTGCTATTGCGCTGACATTAAAATCAGTTCTTTAATGGAATTTAAACCGCAGCGCATTTCGCTTTTAAACAACTTATTTCTACAAAAGTTAAGGGCCTACAGCCCAGGGTTTGCTGCTTTTCCAATTAACTAAAGCCCAGGGCCACCGGCCCGGAAACCTTTGTGATCAGAAGGATGTAAATTGATTTATGCGCTGCGAAAATATTCCGGAAATTGAAGTCAACAAAATGACAGCGCAATTTGCAGAGAATAACTTGATTTAGATAAAAAAAGCCTGGCAAGATTGCGGATAATCATATAATTAAATTATGGTTAATTGAAATAATGAAGAAAGCAAGTAAAACCCAAAAGCGGGTTGAAACCGGATGGAAACGTCCAATTCTATTAACTTTAAACCTTGAAAAATGCACAAATTACTAACGATTATTTTACTTTCGATTATTATGGGATCTTGTTCTTTCAGCGAATCAAACAAAAACAAACAGGAATCAAAATCTGTAACATCAGAAACTAAGGTTGTTGATTTCTGGAATGGAAACCGTTCTGAGGTAAGACAAAAATATGAACGGCAGGTTCTGGAGGCAATTTTGACAGCAACCGAATCTGATTTTGGCCCCTGGGAAATAAAGGAGAGTTTGGTTGAATATCCGGGGGTTGAAGAATCCCATGTTTTCAGTGAAAAGAATCACCATCTCTTTGTAACCATAGCAGGCAATCAAAAGTTTAAAGAAGACGATATGATCGCTATCCATAAACCTTTGACAAGAAATCTGCTGGGATACAGAATTCCTGTCATCAGGGCAGAGGATGCTGAAACTTTTCATGCTATCAGCAAAGTTGAGGATATTCAAAAACTGAAACATGGCATTCCTGAAACATGGAGTGATGCCGTAATATTCCGGCATAATGGGTACGAAGTAGTGGAAGAAGGCAGTTTTGATGATATTTTTGAGCGCCTGGCGTCAGGGTTGGTTGATTACAGTGCCTATGGAGCCAATGAAGTGCAGAGAGTGTTTGAAAATCGTGCAGCAAAGCTGGGTGGGCTTATGATTGATGATAATGTTATGCTGTTTTATCCATTTCCGCTTGTTTTTTATATCAACCCCGAATTGCCTGAGCTGGCCCAACGGATAGATCAGGGACTTGACCTAATTATGGAATCGGGAACCCTGGATGCAATATTTAACGAGTACTATGCCAATATTGTAGAAGAATTAAAACTGGACCAGCGGAAGATTTTCATCCTGCACAATCCTTTGATTCCTGAAGAGTTTGCAAACCTCATACCCGATTTGTCTGATTTTTAGTCACCATTACAGTCAGACATGGAGCTAGTCAGTCTGGCACCCACCAACTTCTTTGGTTGATTCGTGGGCATGGAATCGCTTGGGCTGCACTGACGCAGGTGGGGGCTTGATGAACTCAACGGGTCGCCAATATGTAGATTTATAATACAATTACCCCATCGCATCCTCTCTGTGAGCGGTCCTCTTAAAAATCGTCCATAGCATCATCACGTCCGTCTTCTCCGCCGGGAACACGCCTCTCGGCCCTGTAATTATTGATGCGGCAGGATACCCTCAGCGAAAGGGCAGGGGTGTTGGGATCCCAGCTGCGGAAAAAATAAAAAATCATCGCCATTAATTATCCGGAGGAATACTAATCCTCCGGAGTTACAAATACTTCATCTTCACCTTTGAGCCAGATTCTTGCTTTTCTCTTGGTTGCCAGTATGATTTGATACATGGCTGGTACAATTACCAGGGTAAGGAATGTGGCAACGGAAAGACCAAAGATTACTGTCCATGACATGGGGCCCCAGAAGCGGGCATTATCACCTCCGAAATAAATCTGGGGATCGAGGTCTGTCATCAGGCTTATAAAGTTGATATTGAGCCCTATGGCCAGAGGTATCAGCCCCAGCACGGTGGTAATGGCCGTGAGGATTACCGGGCGGAAACGCGTTTCACCCGCTTGCTGTATGCACGCAAGTGAGTTTGCCGGATCCAGGTATTTGTCTTCCGGAATGTCCAGTTCAGCTTTCTTCTGGTCATGCAGATAATCGGTATAATCCAGCAATACAATGGCATTGTTAACCACCACCCCGGCAAGGCTGATGATACCTACCATGGTCATGATGATGATAAAGTCCATGTTGAACAGGGCCAGCCCGAAGAATGCACCGGCAGTGCTGAAGACCACACTTCCGATAATGATAAAAGGCTTGTAAATAGAGTTGAACTGGGTAACCAGGATGAGGATAATGAGCGATACAGCAATAAGCAATGCAGTGATAAGAAATGCCATGGAGTCGGCCTGTTCCTGTTGTTCGCCGGTAAACACATAGGCATAGCCTTCGGGCATGTCATAATCCTCCAGAAGTTCCCGTAACTCTTCATTGATGCGATTGGCATTGTAGCCGGGCAGCACATTGGAAGAAAGGGTAATGACTCTTTTCAAATCAATACGGTTGACAGAACCATAGGTCTTGCTGTATTCTACCGTAGCAACGGCAGACACCGGTACCTGCATAATCTGTCCTGAGCTTTGGCTGCGGAAGGTTATTCGCTGGTTCATCAGGCTTGCCAGGTTGTTGCGGTATTCTTCATCCAACCTAAGCTGAATGGGAAATTCCTCTTCTCCGATTTTAAAGTTGGAGACTTCAAGACCAAATAGTGCCGTACGGATGGTGTTGGCAATGGTGTAGGTGGAAAGGCCAAACCTGCGGGCATTGTCGCGATCTATGCGCACGATGATTTCGGGTTTGTCCACATCAAGATCCATGCTCAACCCTTCGATACCCTCAATGCCTGAAGTTTCAATTTTTTGCTGAACATCTTCAGTAATGGCAATGAGTTGGTCGAATTCACGTCCCGATATTTCAAGATTGATGGCTGCCCCGGTGGGAGGACCCGCCTGGTTTTTCCTGATGTTAAATTCAATCCCGGGGTAAGTATTGATGAGATTCTCGCTGATTTCAGCCATAATTTCATTGGTATTAAGACCTCCGCGATTTTCAAATTCGATAAAGGTTACCGTAATACGTCCCCTGTTGGGTGTGTCGCCTGCTGCCATTTCCATCTCTCCTACAGCACCACGGCCCACGGTAGTGAGAACCGATTTTACAATATGCCGGTAGGGTTGAATGACTTCTTCCACATGCTCCTCTATGATGCGCACCTGCCGGTCGGTTTCCATAATGTCGGTACCAATAGGGAGCTCGGCAATGATATTGATATATTGGGGTTCGTTGTCAGGGAAAAACAGTACATTGGGGTTTCGTATGGCAAAGAAACTAAGGGAGATGATAAGAAATACAACGGTGCCCCCCACGAAATAATAAGGTCTTTTCCCCCGCAGGGCAAACCGGAGCGTACGGGCGTATATTCTTTCATTGAACGGCAGTATTCTTTCCTGGAAAAGGCGCGCCAGGTTCCGAAACACGAAGAATCCCAAAGCAATCAGAATACCCAGCAAAAGAAAAACATTGCCCCAAAGGGTAATTCCTGCCAGGTGAAACAATATCCCTGTCCCTGACAATATCCCAATAACCATTAGTCGGTTGCGAAGCCCTTTTTTGCTGATTTTTTTGCTTTGGGCGTGCACAGATTCTTTTTCGACGTTTCTAAAGAATGTTTCGGAAAACACAGGGATAATCACCAGTGCAACAAACAGGGAGGAGGAAAGTACAATAATAAGGGTTATGGGCATGTATTTCATGAATTCTCCCACAATGCCACTCCAGAAAGCCAGGGGCAAAAATGCCGAGAGGGTTGTGGCAGTAGAGGTGATGATGGGCCAGGCTATTTCTCCTATGGCTCGTTTGGCTGCTTCAGAAACAGGGTACCCTCGCTCAACATACCTGTAAATATTATCAACAGCCACAATGGCATTGTCTACCAGGAGCCCCAGTGCCAGGATGAGCGAGAACAATACGATCATGTTGATTTGAATGCCGGCAATGCCAAAAACCACAAATGAAATGAGCATCGACATGGGGATGGCAATTCCCACAAAAAGGGCGTTTTTCAGTCCCAGAAAGAAGTACAGAACCAGGATAACCAGGATTACTGCCAGTATTACGCTGTTTTCCAGGTTGGAAAGCTGGTTGCGGATTTCTTCCGATTGATCGTTGGTAATGGTAATGGTTAGTTCTTCAGGGATATTGCCAGATGCTTTGGCTTCGTCCAGTACATCAAAAATTTTGCTGGTGGCAGAAAGGAGGTTGTCTCCCGATTTTTTTACCACCTGCAGCGATACCACAGGCTGATCGTCGAGCCTGGCAAAACTTGCCGGATAGGCATAGGTGTCTTTTACCGTTGCTACGTCGCGCAGGTAAACGATATGCCCCCCTTCCTGCTTGATAATGATATCTTCCAGCTCACGCACGTCGCTGAACTCACCATCGGTACGGATGGCCCACCGGGTGTTGTCTTCAAACAACAACGAGCCCCCCGATATGGAAACGTTCTCCTGGCGTATGGCATTCTCAATATCCTGGAAACTCAGCTCAACAGCATCCAGTAACAGGGGGTTGACATTGATTTGTATTTCCCTTTCGTCGATGCCGGTGATGTCTACCTTGGAAATCTCCTGGATGGCCTCTATCTCTTCCTCCAGATAGTCTGCAAAACGTTTGAGCTCGTTCAGGGTATAGTCTCCCGAAAGGTTGACATTGATAATGGGGAATTCGGAGAAGTCGATATCCAGCACAACGGGGTCTGCCGGCAAATCGCCCGGCAAATCTGCTTTTACCCTGTCCACTGCATCCTTCACATCCTGCAAGGCTTGTTTGATATCTACATCCGTCTGAAACTCAACAAAAATGCTGGAGTTGTCCTGCGTGGAAGATGAGGATAGCTTTTTGATTCCTGTGACAGTGTTGATTTCATTCTCCAGGGGCCGCGTGATAAGGTTTTCAATATCTACAGGCGGGTTGCCGGGGTAAAAAGTCTGAACCATTACCGTTGGGATCACTACATCAGGAAAGAGTTCCTTGGGGAGCGACCGGTAAGAGAAAATTCCGTACAAGGCAAGCAAAAAAGTAAGCAGAAAAATGGTATTCTTATTTTTCAGCGCCGCTGTGGTGAGCTTAAAATCCCGGATGATATTTTTCTTGGGTGTATTTTCTTTTTGTGGGGTATTGTCGTTCATGACAGAAAATCTTTTTTGGATTTACATGTGGATTTGCACTATTATTTGTTTTGCCGGCCGCGATCTATTCATTTCTTGCCAGGTTTCTGTCCTCAGAGATTTTAATCAGGGTGCCATCGCTTACCCTGTTATGGCCCTGGTTGATAATCCTGTCCCCGGGTTCGATTCCCGATTCGATCATGGTTTTGCCCTCTCCGGAGCGACCTCTTTCGATATAAATCTTGCTGGCTTCCAGAATGCCCTCTTCATTCTCTCTGGCAACAAACAGGAAGTGACCCTGAACATCCTGTTTAATGAGGATGGATGGAACCACCAAAGCCTGGTCGGTAGAAAAAGACCGTATTCCCATGCTGGCCATCATGTTGGGTTTGAACTGTTTGTTGGGATTGTTGATGCGCACCTGGAGCCTGAATGTGCGGTTTTCCGGATTGATAACATTGCCCAGCCGGTGAATGGGAACCCATTCTTCATAACCGGGGAATGCATCAAACCTGAGAATAACCTTGTCACCACGACCCACTACCGGCAGGAAAGTCTCTGATACATCGGCATTGATATAAAGCTGATCCAGGTTGATAACCTGCATTACCCTGCTTCCGGGCATGGCCAGCTCCCCTTCTTTGGCAAAAATTTCGTCAACAATGCCATCAAAGGGGGCCCGCATCACTGCCATTTCCAATTGTGATTCAAGGCTCTTGAGGCGCGACTGCAGGCTCTCGTAATTGTTTCTGGCTTCAAGGTATTGCATCTCACTTCCAATCTCCTGCTCCCATAGATTTTTTTGCCTGTTGTAAACCGTTTGCGAAAGTTGAAGTGATGTTTTTGCTTCAGCGATATTGTTCTCAATTACTGATACATTCAATCTTGCCAGCACTTGTCCCCTGCGAACCTCTTGACCCTTTTCCACTTCTATTGAGGTAATCTGTCCGTTGGTTTCAGGACTTATCATGGCCTCCCGTATGGCTTCAGCTTTGGCGTTGATTCTGAAGTAATGGTCAAAAGGCTCGTATCCCAGGGTGGTAAGTGTAACGGGTGTACGGACCCTGTTTTGGGTGGTTTCTCCCAATGCTTCCAGCTCCCGCTCCAGATCAGAAATCTTCTGGTTGAGCTCTACAATCTGCTCGTTGTAGCCTGATATCTTCTCGCGGATGAGACCTGTATCTGATTTTTCCTCTTCCTGGCATGAACTTGCTGCAAAGATTAGGGTGAGCATAACAAAGAAAAGAGTAATTTTTTGCATAATCTCCGTGGATATGTGTTGGCGGATGGCGACGGTTTTTACTTTCATGGTAGTATATCTGTTAAATTGTACATTCTTGTTTAGAATCTTCCGAGTGCTTTTTTGAGCCTGTTGCTGGCGTTGAGCATTTCAAACATTGCATTGATGTAATTGGCCTGTGTGGTCAGCAACTGGTCGCTGGCCTGGGTCAGTTCCAGGCTTGATGCCAGTCCTTCGCGGTACATGATGGTGGTACGGTCCAGGATCCTGCGGGCCAGCGCAAGGTTGTCTTTTTCGGTATTGTATTGCTCCATGGCCGTTTGAATATTGTTGCTGGCTTCCTGCTTCTGAAGCAATAAAGACTGTTCAACCATGCGGGTGTTGTTTTTTGCTTTATCCAGCTCCAGCCTCGCCTGCTGCACTCTTGAGTGCCTTTCTCCGCTGGAAAATATGGGTATATTGATATTTACACCCAGGATAGATGTTGGAAACCATGGCTGACTGCCTTGAAAAAAGTTGAACTCGTTGCGGTAGGCATTTTCCTGCCGGGTATAAAATGCAGAGATGGTGGGAAGATAAAAACTCCATTCCCTGCGCATTGACATTAATTGCATCTGTTCCTGCGACTGCATAATGCGAAAATCGATGTGATTTTGAGGGTTGAACTCCTGCACCGAAATTGCCTCCAGTGATATGGCGGCAAATAAATCTTCAAGGGATTCTGTGAGGATGACTTCCCTGCTTACATCTATCCCTATCTGAAACTTGAGCAAATCAAGGGTAAGCTTTTTTTGCCTTGCCATGCCCGAGATACTGTTTTTCAGGTTGGCTACGGTCAGTTTAAGCTGGTCTACATTGATGGCATCCGTAAAGCCCTGTTCAAATAGTTTTTCGGTTTCATACAGGGTTTTTTCCAGGTTGGAGAGATTGCCACTCATGATTTCAACATTCTGTGAAGTGGCAAGACTCAGGTAGTATGACTCCATTACACTGCTCTTAACCTCAATCTCCGATCGCTGATACGACTGTAGTGACAGCTCCCTGAAAATGCGTGCCGCCCGCAATCCGATGATGTAGCTTCCGTCAAAAATCAATTGATTGACAGACAGGGTCGCCGTAAGGTTCTGCTCGGTTCCGAATTGTATTTCGGCAAATTCCCCTTCTTCTCCACCAAAAAATTCTGCCGGTACAAGGCTGGTGGGAATGTCGGTAAAATACTGATACCCCACTGTACCACTCACCTGGGGAAGACCACTGGCAGTAATTTCCCATACCTGGCGGCTGGCGATACTGGCATCGGCTTTGGCATTGTTTAGCTCGTAATTGTACTCAAGGGCATGCTTAATGGCTTGTTCAAGGCTCAGCTGCACAGGCTCCTGTGCCCTGGCTTTGTCTGGGGTTAGCATCATTAAGACCAGAGCCGGTAAAAATAGAACTGTGAATAATTGTCTGAAAAATTGCATATTCGGTATTTTTCTGTTTATGGATGTTGTGCAAAAATAGAGTTGTAGATCGGGTTGTTAAAACAAAAGTCGGCGAATGGCTTAATCAGGAGGGTCAATGGCTGAATTTTCCTTCTGACCGCAAAATATTTTTAATTGAATATCCATTGATGTGCGTTTTTTTCAAGATGTTCCAACCCTTTATCATTGGCAATCCCCCTGATATGGTAGATAAACAGGGTTCGGAAAACCTCTGGCAGAGGGAACTTGTTTAGGGGTTGCCAAAGGTCGGTCTGGTACATCTCCATGCGCGAAACGTAGGCCCGGGCAATGATTTCATAATTCATGTCGTCGCGATAAATGCCCTCACGGATTCCTTCATGTATATTGTCAATAATGTGTTTGTACACCTCTTCTCTTTTAAATTCAATCACTTCATCCCATACATCGGGATAGTATTTCTGCAGATCGTAAGTGAGTGATGCATTGGAGTTTTTCAGGTGTTCGGCAAAAAAATGTGTCATCATCATCAACTTGTCAATGGCATTGGTGTTGGGCTGGTTCAATGCTTCACTTATGCCGCACTTCTGAGAGTTTATCAGGTGATGAATGACTTTGCTTACCACATCTTTTTTGTCTTTAAAATGCAGGTAAAGTGTTTTTTTCGACACCCCAAGATCCCTGGCCAAATCGTCCATAGTTATGCTTTTGATGCCGTAGCGGAAATAGATTTCTGATATTTTTTGAATGATGTCCTGCATAGGGTTTTGTTGGTAAAATTACTAGGAATAAACTCAGGAAACTATTAACATAAAAAAAGTTTCTGTGGTGTAACAAGATTTAGTCGGGTTTGTTTTGAGAATAGATCAAATTTTCGGGAATTTTATCAGAAAATTATTCGGTTTAACTTCCCGAATACATCTATGCTGATTTTGATGGGATTCCTGTATGGATGAAGCACCGAAAAAAAGCCTGCAGTCCCAAAGATTTTTTTTACTTTTGGGCTTCTTTAATACAGGATAAGTTTTTTCCTGATGCACTGAAATTAAAATACTTACCAAAATGAATATTTTGTTGCTGGGTTCGGGTGGCCGCGAGCATGCCCTTGCATGGAAAATGGAGCAAAGCCCATTGTGCAAAAAACTCTGGATTGCACCCGGAAATGCCGGAACACAGTTGTGTGGAACCAATGTTGAGTTGAATATCAATGACTTTGACGCAGTAGCTTCCTTTATGGTAGCGCATCATATCGACATGCTTGTAGTAGGACCTGAAGAGCCTTTGGTGAATGGCATTGCCGATTTTGTATTGCAAAATCCTTCTACCTCTCATGTACAAGTGATAGGCCCTTCGGCAAAGGGAGCCCTGCTGGAAGGGAGCAAGCAGTTTGCCAAGGAGTTTATGCAAAAATACAATATTCCTACAGCTGCCTACAGGAGCTTTACGGCTGAAAGTTATGAGGAAGGGGTGGATTTTCTGGAAACCCTTGCATCACCCTATGTGTTGAAGGCCGACGGACTGGCAGCCGGCAAAGGGGTAGCCATAGTGCAATCGCTTGACGGAGCCATTGATGTGCTCAAAGGGATGCTCAAGGATAAGGCATTTGGCAAAGCCTCGGAGAAAGTGGTAATAGAAGAATTTCTGGAGGGTGTTGAAGTTTCTGTTTTCGTTGCCACCGATGGAAAAAACTGGATTCTGCTGCCCGAAGCCAAAGATTACAAAAGAATTGGCGAAGGGGATACCGGACCCAATACCGGCGGCATGGGGGCAGTTTCTCCTGTTTCTTTTGCTGACACGGAATTTATGGAAAAGGTGAAAACCCGGATTGTTCAACCCACCATTGATGGTTTGCAAAAGGAAAACATTCCTTACACGGGGTTTATCTTTGTGGGTTTGATGAATGTGAACGGCGACCCTTATGTGATTGAATACAACGTGCGCATGGGAGACCCCGAAACGGAAGCCATAATCCCCCGTATCAGCTCCGATTTTGTACAAATGCTCAAACTCATGGGTGAGGGCAACCTGAACAATTATACTCTTGAAGTTTGTCCGGAGTTTGCCGTAACCGTAATGCTGGTTTCGGGAGGCTACCCGGGAAGTTACGAAAAGGGTCATGAAATTTCCGGGCTCGACCATATAGATGGCAGTCATGTGTTCTATGCGGGAGCGTCGGAAAGAGATGAAAAGGTTGTCACTTCGGGGGGCAGGGTAGTGGCCATCACCTCCCTGCATTCATCCCTTGAAAAAGCCAGGCTTCAAAGCATGAAAAATGCCGCAATTATAAAGTTTCATCAGGTGAATTTCAGAACCGACATTGGTCTTGACCTGCAAGGATAGCCATTACTATGATAATAGGAAAGATCAAAACCAACCACCCCTTCATGTTTGCTCTGCTGATCATTATTGCAGTGGTGTTGTGGCTGGATGCTTTTTTGCTTTACGGGCAGGTTGCTCTGCCCACGGAAAATAATGCCCCACTTTACAGTCTGGTGGCATCGGTTTTTTCCAACCGTCCATTTTTGAGTGTACTGCTCAGTTTCCTTTTTATGATCCTTCAGGCCTGGATGTTCAACAGGGTGATAACCGGTAAAAACCTCGTAGATCGCAACTCCATGCTCCCCGCCCTGGTGTACATTGTGCTGATGAGTAGCAGTTTCAGCCTTTTTGGTTTGCATCCGGTGTGGTTTGCCAACTTTTTCCTTATCATCACCCTGGACAAGATGTTCGATGTATTTCGCGATGAGGCGGTTTTTGTTGAAATCTTCAACGTAGGCTTTTTCGTCAGCCTTGCATCTTTGTTTTATTTTCCCGCCCTGATCTTTATTTTTCTCATCATTTCGGCCCTGATCATTTATTTCCTGGTCAATATCCGCGGTATCATCGCTTCGCTTATCGGGTTATTTCTACCCTATATGTTTGCTGCCCTTTATTATTACTGGAACGATATTTCCATTGCGGAGGTATTTCTGGCCGGTAACATTCAGGTGGATGTAGCCTTTCTTACCCGCCATATAATCCCTTTTGGCTGGGTCTCCATCATCGTGATTGGCCTTACGGGACTTATAGCTGTCAGCCGGCTTTACCTGGGCGCATTGCGCGATAAACCGGTAAGGATAAGAAAACGATACCAGGTGTTGTTTATCTACTTGATTATAGCAGTCGTCTCGGTATTGATTGCAGGGAAAACCATCAATATACATCACGGGATTATTATGCTCCCTTTGTCTGCCATTGTCGCCGGGTTTTTTCAGGAAAACAAAAAGTCATTGCTCAACGAAATTATTTTCACTTTGCTCTTGCTGCTCATGCTGGTGGGAAAACTGGCACGACTGGATTGAGAAACACAGGCGCTCAGTATTCATGGTAAGGATACCTGCAGAAAAAAAGTAGTTTCGGAATGAGGAGATTTTCTTACTTTTAGCCTTACAAATAACCAGGGCCTGCTGAAAACTAACGATTTTTGAATGCAAAGCTTTTACGAAGAACGAGATTAAAACATTGCATTAAAAGTTTATAATTGCAAGCTAAATAATTGGTTGACATTTAATTGAGTGTTTTTCAGCAGGACCTAACTACATACACATAACTACAAGAGTGAAAGCGAGAAAGAAAATATTGTTTCTGGTGGCCCATCGTCCGGGCCGCTCTCCCGGACAAAGATTTCGCTTTGAACAATACCTGCATTATCTTGAAGAAAACGGGTTTGATTGTCATATCTCATACCTTATCAATGAGAAGGACGATGCCGTCTTTTATGCCCCCGGGAAATATCTGAGCAAAACCATTTTTCTGTTCAAAAGCCTGTTGCACCGAAAACGCGATCTTTCTCAGGTAGCCGGCTACGACATGGTATTCCTTTACCGTGAAGCCCATATGCTGGGTACCACCTGGTTTGAACGAAAGATAAAAAAGGCAGGGGTGAAGATGATCATGGATTTTGATGACAGCATCTGGCTGAAAGATGTCTCCAATGGCAATAAACGACTGGCTTTTCTGAAAAGACCTTCCAAAACTGCTGATATCGTTCGTTTGTGCGATGTGGTTATCGTGGGCAATCAATACCTGGCCCATTATGCCCGGCAATACAATCCCAATGTGTTTGTTATTCCTACTACTATAGATACCGATTACTATCTGCCCGGTGAGTTTAAGAGCAACGGGGAGAAAGTATGCATTGGCTGGACCGGTTCTTCCACCACCCTTAAGCATTTTTCGCTCGCAGTTCCGGTGTTGAAGATGCTTCGGGAAAAATACGGCGAACGGCTGACCTTCAGGCTTATCAGCGATGAGTTGTACGAAGGAAAACTGCCGGGGCTGGAGAATATCCGCTGGAATAAAGAGACCGAAGTGCAGGATTTGATGGCCATCGACATAGGCATTATGCCCCTGCCCGATGATGCCTGGTCCAAAGGGAAATGCGGATTCAAAGGCCTGCAGTACATGGCCCTGGGCAAACCCGCGGTAATGTCGCCCGTGGGGGTAAATACCGAAATAATAGAACATGGGCACAATGGTTTCCTGGCCCGTACACCCGAAGAATGGGAGGTTGTCTTGTCCCGGTTAATCGAGAACCCTGAACTGAGGAAACAAATAGGAGGGGAGGGAAGGAAAACCGTTGTGGAACGCTTCTCTTTCCAGTCGCAAAAAGAGAGGTATGTGCAGATTTATCATGATTTGACAAAGGAGGGGCAATGATCGCACCCCTCAGTCCATACCTGCGCGGAGGCACCTGCATAGAAGCTGGTGTGGATGAAGCTGGTCGTGGCTGCCTGGCAGGTCCGGTGTTTGCTGCCGCGGTAATTCTTCCGCACCCCATACCCGAAGAAATTACCCTTCATCTCAACGACTCCAAAAAGCTTTCTGCAATACAACGATTTCGACTCAGGTTGCAGATACAACATCATGCCCTGGCTTTTGCTACCGGTATGGCCACCCATGAAGAGATCGACCGGATCAACATTCTCAATGCCTCCTTCCTGGCCATGCACCGTGCCATAGAAAAGCTCAAAACCCGCCCCGCGTTGCTGCTCATCGACGGCAACCGCTTCAAACCCTTCTCCGGCATTGAACACTGCTGCATAGTTAAGGGCGATGGGCTGTATTTCTCTATTGCTGCAGCTTCTGTTTTGGCCAAAACCGCCCGCGACGATTTCATGTTGAACGCCCACGGGCAATACCCCATGTACCATTGGGACAAAAACAAAGGATACCCAACACCCGCGCACAAAAGATCCATCGCACAGCATGGCCTCAGTCCGCTACACCGCAAAAGTTTCAACCATGGGATGCAGTTGAAGATGGA
>RECE01000328.1 GCA_007694165.1 Bacteroidota bacterium | reverse complement strand
ATGCAAATTGCAATAATAAACTACAGCAATGTATAAATATAGATTCCCATGAACACAACCTATTTCAAAATGGCCCTGCAAATGCTCCGGAGCAACCCTTTCTTCTCGGCCTTGAGCATTGCGGCCATAGCTATTACAGTAATGATAGTGCTGATTATCAGCATGCAGTATGAGAATGTGACAACACCCGGTGCTGCAGAAGTTAACCTCAGTCGCACCGTTTTCCTGAGTCGTGGCATCCTTAAAGATACCGACACCGGCGGACAACATAGCAGTTACCTGGGCAGCGACATTGTATCTCACCTAAAGAAGGAGTTGAAGATACCCATAGCCATTTCGCAATGGGCGGAGACGGAGTGGAATTTCGTTAGTTCCCATGGTGTCAGGCCTTCCAAATTGATTTATACCGACGCTGATTACTGGAAGATTAACAGGTATGATTTTATATCCGGGCGCTCATTTACACAGGATGAGGTGGAAAACGGATCAGAGGTGATTGTCATTTCCCAATCCATTGCTCAGAATGAATTTGCTGACGAAGACGCGGTGGGCCGTAATATCGGACTTTTAGGCCGTCCCTTCAGAATTATTGGAGTGGTAGGCGATGTATCGTCTGTACGCAGGTATTCGCATGGAGATCTCTGGATTCCTTTTACCCTCAACAACGAGGAAAACTTTGCAGTTTTTCTGGGCTCATACATGCTGATGTTGATGGGTGAAAGCAGAAGTGACATAAAAGCCATGAAACAGGAAGCCCAAAGAGAGATTCACAACCTTTCGCTTTCACTTCCCCAACACAATAAGCTATTCGTACCAGGTCCGGACACTGCATTCGAAGCACATTTCAGGCAGTGGCAAAACACAGGCGATGTGGGATTCACTTCTTCATGGCTGCAAATAATTTTGCGTGTACTGGCCATTATGCTTATCCCAGCCCTTAATCTTGTAGCCATCAACCTTACCTGGGTTGACGAACGAGCCCGGGAAATAGGATTGCGTAAAGCGTTTGGCGCCACTCGCTTTACACTTGTCAAACAGCTGCTGGCCGAAAACACCCTTATCACTGCCATGGGTGCCTCAGTTGGGCTTGTATTGTCGTTTGTGGTTGCACACCTTTTCCCCGGGCTGCTGTTTCGCGGCCAGTGGGATCAAGCAGCAAATTTTGTGGAAATATCCATTTCATGGCTCCCGTTTCTTATAACCATCATTTCTGTTTTTATACTTAGTATTTTTTCCGGACTTATTCCTGCCATCAGAATCAGCCAAACCCAACCCGCAGCAGTATTGAAAGGAGGTGCATTATGATATTAAATATTTTTAAGGTGATCTGGAATCGCAAAAGCAAAAACACGTTTATTGCCATTGAAATGTTTGTATTGTTTATCCTCGTTTTTGGAAGTGGTTTTTTCCTGTTGGAAAAAATCAGTATCTATCGTATTCCCGACAACTACCAAACCCACAACCGCATCATGTTGCAAATGGTTTCCAATACGGCAGACCAGGATCAATACCTCGAAGACATGGAAAAACTGGCCCGGAATCTCTCTTTTTTACCCGGGATAATAAAAGTGGGAAAAGCCGTTGACGGCCCCCTGGTAGGTTCATATATGTCTTCTGGCGTAGAAGTCGACAGCATCAAATTCTTTGCTCAATTCAGGGGTGCTGATGCAAACCTGCACGAAGCACTTGGATTGCAATTGGTAGAAGGCAATTGGTATACACAGGAAGAGATAAATCTGTATGCTTCTGTATTTCCATTTAACCAAAGTGGTGAGGGTATGATTTTAGAAAATATCAATGCGCCCATCGTTATAGACAGGCTGCTTGCAGAAAAATTCTTTGGAGATAATCCGGCAACCGGAAAAATCATCATTGCCAGAGGTCGCAGTTGCAGGGTTACCGGTGTAGTGGAACCTTCCAAACGGTACGCATTCGAAAAACCCGAACCCACTGTCTATTTTCCTACAGAATGGCCCCTGAACTCAAGAAGAATGGATTTGTATCTGCATGTTGATGATCCCTACCAAACTGGTTTGATGGAACAAATCAACCATCGCATTTTCACCAGTGTAGACCAGGAAATGTGGAACATCAGCACACTTGCGTCTATGCAGGCAACAAAGAACCACTATATTGAACAGGAAAGAGTGGATTTGGTGCAAGTAAATTTCCTGGTTTTATTCGTGCTATTCACAGCGATGCTTGGGTTGACCGGCATTTTCAGCTACAATATCAATAAACGCAAGCCCGAAATGGGAATTCTGCTGGCGGTGGGTTCTACCCAATTCTCATTGCAATGGCGACTGGTGTTGGAAATGGTATTTGTAAGCTTGCTGGGAATCGTTCCGGCCATATTTATCCTGATACAAATTCCGTTTCTAAAGATATTTCCAATTGACCCCGTTTTCTATTATCAGACATTGTTATGGGTGTTCGTATTTATTGTGGCTATGGTTATACTTTTTGCCTGGTATCCTGCCATGAAAGCATCCCGGATGGAGCCGGCACAAGCATTAAAAGAGGAATAATCAGCGACAGAAAATTTTCCCGACCTCATCGACCCGATAATATCTTCATTTTTTTAACTCAACATACCCTTATGTTCCTTAAATTTGAATCTTCCTGGGAGCCTAAACAGAAAAAATCAACCTGATGCAACATAAAATCCTGATAGTAGATGATGATGTTGCGGTGCGCACCTCACTTGAATTGCTTCTGCGTAAGGCAGGCTATGTGTGCGAGGTAGCTGCTGCTCCGCAGGAAGCACTCAACAGCATACGAAGTGGTAAAATAAATGCTGCATTGCTCGACATGAATTACGCTCTTGAAACATCGGGCGAAGAGGGTCTTGAGTTGCTTCAAAAAATCAAAATCCTTCATCCTCTCTTGCCTGTAATCCTAATTTCGGGATGGGGCAGTATAGAACTGGCCGTGCAAGGAATGCGACTGGGTGCATTCAGCTTCGTCTCCAAGCCCTGGAACAATCAATCCTTGCTTTCTACTCTGCAGGCTGCACTGGCACTCAGCCAGCCGGATGACACCCCGGACCCGGGTCGAAAGGAACTTAACAGCCGTTTCGACTTAGATTCAATTGTGGGAGATTCTCCGCGTCTGGTAAAATTATTGCAAACCCTGGGTCGAATTGCCAGCAACGATGCACCTGTGCTTGTTACAGGCGAAAGTGGTACCGGGAAGGAACTGGTTGCCGAAGCTATTCACCATAACAGCCACCGCAAAAAAGGAGCTTTTGTAAAGGTCAACCTGGGAGGTATTTCCAGCTCATTGTTTGAGAGTGAAATGTTTGGTCATCGCAAAGGGGCCTTTACCGATGCTTATACCGACCGGGTAGGGCGGTTCGAACTGGCTCGTGGTGGTACCATTTTCCTGGACGAAATAGCCGAACTCGATCCAGCCTGCCAGGTGAAACTGTTACGGGTGTTGCAGGAAAAAACTTACGAAGTATTGGGCGACAGCACCCCCCAACAGTCCGATGTGCGGGTTATCTGCGCAACCAACCGCAACCTCAGGCAAATGGTAGAAAAAGGGCTTTTTCGCGAAGATCTGTTTTACCGCATCAACGTAATATCTCTCGAACTGCCCCCTTTGCGCGAACGACCTGGCGATATTCCCCTTCTTGCAAGGCACTTTGCCCTTCAACTTACGCGCGGTCAACAGCTTCCAACGGTGCATTTTTCTTCTGAAGTCTTAAAATGGCTCAAAGGGCTCCCATTTCCCGGCAACATCAGAGAACTGAAAAACCTCATAGAGCGTGTAATTCTGGTTTCAGGCAAACAATCCCTTGCTATCGATGATTTTACAGAGCAATACCAGGGTGCCCCGCTATCTGCTCATGCCAATCCACTCGATTCGCCCGGTATGCTCACCCTGGAACAGATGGAAAAGCTCATGATTGAAAAAGCAATCAAAGCATTTAACAACAATATTGCAAAGGTGGCCCGTTCATTGGGTTTAAGTCGGGGGGCATTGTACCGCAGAATGGATAAATATAACATTCCCTATGAGTCTGAAAGCTAAATTTTGGATTTGGGCTGTATCCATCTACCTTGTATTGGGGTTTGGGGCATGGCAGCTGCTATCTGTTAATAAGTGGTATTTTTTGGCTGCTGAAGGGGGAATTCTGCTTTCTCTCTTTCTGTTTTTCTGGTTTCAGCATTCGTTGCTGGGCCCCATAAAAGCCATATCTGAGGGAGCAAAACTACTGGAAGAACAGGATTTTACCACACGCCTGGTGCCGGTAGGGCAAAAGGAGATTGACAACCTCACCCATGTCTACAACCGAATGGCAGATGCATTGCGCCAACAGCGACTCCAGCAGGAAGAGACCCACTTCTTTTTGCAAAAACTTATCCAGGCCTCACCCCAGGGCATTCTTATCCTCGATTTTGATGAAAAAATAAGAGAAGCTAATCCGGCCGCACTAATGCTTTTTGGATTTGCAGAACCTGATATAAAAGGGTTGGCTCTTTCTGAATTGCCTGATAGCTGGGGCAAAATCCTTTCCCAACTAAAACAGAATCATCCTGCAATAACGAGAATGGACGATGGAAGGAGCTACCGTATAGAAAAGTCAGCTTTTTCCGACAGAGGTTTCAGTCGCCCTTTTATCACTCTCGAAGAACAGACACGCGAAATTATGGCCCTGGAAAGGCAATCCTATGAAAAAGTCATTCGGATGATGTCGCACGAAATAAACAATTCTGCAGGAGCAGTCAACTCGATGTTATCATCATTGCTTGCATATTCAGGGGATTTACCCCCCACAGAAAGAACAGACTACCTCTCGGCTCTGAATGTCTCCATTACCCGAAACGAACATCTTTCTGCCTTCATGTCAAACCTTGCCGATGTGGTGAAACTACCAACCCCACAACCTGTCCCTACCGATTTGCACGATCTTGCCCTGGGAGTGCTTAAACTAATGGAGCCTCGTATGAGGGAAGCCCACATCCAATTAATACATCAATTGGAGGCCCCGCCCTTTATTATTGAAGCTGATCCTGTGCAAATGGAACAGGTATTGGTGAATATTCTGAAAAATGCCATGGAAGCAATCAAGGGGAAGGGCATTATTGAATTACATTCCATCCATGAGCCCCCTACCCTTTTCATTCGCAACAATGGCGAGCCTATAACAGAGGAGACTCACAAGAAGCTTTTTACCCCTTTCTTTTCAACCAAAAAACACGGACAAGGTGTTGGATTGACCCTTGTCCGTGAAGTATTGAGCAACCATGGTTTCCGCTTTAGGCTTCAAACAAAGGCCGATGGGTTTACCGAGTTCATGATTTCGTTTTGAATCGGGCTGCCAATTCCTAAAACTCCACCCTATAGCTTAAATTGGGCAGCACAATGCCATTGAAGTTCGTTTGGATGGCTTCTTTTTTCAGGTCGTAGTAATGGTGTGAAAATTCCTGTGCTCCTGTAACATTAAGCACTTGCAACGACCAAACAGATGCATGACGGGGCTTGTTTCGGCGGTAAGAAACGGTAAAAGAGAACACAGGCATATCTGCATATTGTTTCGCGAAAGCCAGTTCTCCGTTGGTTTCCCCATAAATGGCGTCGCGGGCAGCAAGGGAAGCAGTATTGTCTATGGGCTCTATCCTGTTGCCTCCCATATAATTGATGCGCAGATTCACTCCCAGCATGTTGTTGTTGTGGTTTCCTACAAACCATTCCTTTCCAATTAGTCCATTGAAAACATAATTCTTGTTGAAGCGTGTATTGCGCTGTATATTATCTGCTGCAGTGTATCTGGAATCAAAAACCGACCCGGTCAACAGGAAATACATCCCTTTGTGCAGGAACTGCTCCAGAGTAAAATCAACCCCTATATTTCGTCCTTTCCCTTCGCTTACCAGTACATGTCTGAAGAAAATATCCTCATCCACATTGATGGTCGAAATATAGCTGTCGGGAGCAACCGGCACCTTCGACAAGCTTTGGTAATAGGGCTCAATGCTCATGCGCAGATGTTCTCCCAGTTTCACATTCCAGGCCAGCACGTAATGGGTCGATTGCATCAAATCCAGGTCTTTATTGGTCTGGATGCCATTTTGCTCAACAAAATACACGGGTAGAAATTCCAGCCGGCTGTGCATTCCATAACCCATTGCGATGCTGTGTTTTTCGTTGATGTCGTATTTCAACCCGGCGCGGGGTTCAATGGCGTAATTCTGGTTGAGCAGAAAATATTGTGCATGGAGACCTGCATTGAGGGTAAGACCGGTGCCCAGGGATACCTTCGACTGGGAGAAGAATTGCAGCAGACCCGAACTGCCACTCTCCTTCATGACGCGCTCAGGAACGGCCCCTTCCTCCACTGATTGTTCGATGTCGATGTTATAGGCCAGATGGCTGAAGTAAAATCCGGTTTTATGGGTGTGCCTCTCTCCAAAGTTGTGATTTATGGATGATTGCAGCCCGTATCTATGGCTATTGTTGACAACACCCGACTGCGGGAAGGTTTGCATATCATAGCCCAGGCGCTGCTCTTCGTGATTCAGTCCGTTGCCTGAGGCAGAAAGGGTTGAACTGATATAGGTTTTGCTTCCCACCACCCATTTGTGCGACAATCCGGAGGCAAACATGTAAAGAGAGGTCTGGGAGTTGTCGCGGTCAAAGTCCGATTGCCATTCTGCCATGTCAGCAGCTTTCATCTCCTGCCTGTCCAGTGCACCGATACCCCAGACAGAGAATGTTCCGGCCTTTTTGGTGGGTAAACTGGTATTGAAAGCAAAGTCCTGGTATTTGATCAAGCCGGCATCATCCGGCAATAAGGGAGAAATAAGACCCAGGGCAGAATAGCGGTAATTCATCAGGTAAGTAGCCTGTTTCCCTTCCATGAAAGGCCCCTCAGCAGCAAAATCTACTCCCAGCACACCGGCCTGCATGGTAAATTCCCTTCTTGAAGAATTTCCTGTACGAAGCCTGATATCGAACACTCCCGAGGATGCATTCCCATATTCAGCTGGGAAAGCTCCTGTAAAAAAGTCGCTGTTTCCCATCATCTGGCTGCTCAAAGCCGTTAATACTCCCCCTCCCACTACGGTAAGGTTGGCAAAATGGTTGGGGTTGGGCACTTCCACTCCTTCAATGCGCCACAGCAAACCTCCCGGGCTATTGCCCCTTACCGAAATGCCATTGCTGGTGACATTGGGTGTCGCCACCCCGGCAAAGGCAGATGCCAGCCGGGCAGGATCATCCATTCCTCCTGCATAGCGGTTGGTTTCTTCTACGGTAAACTGCCGGCTGCTCAGGGTGGTCATAGAATTTAAAGGCACATCTTTGTTTACGCGCACCACTACTTCGCCCAAATCTACCGAATGGCGCATCAATCCGGTGTTGAGCACAATTTCCCTGCCGGTACTTACCAGCAATTCACTTATGATAAAGCTTTCATAGCCCACCATACTCATTTGAAGGTTGTGCCTTCCAACAGGAACTTGCTGTAAGGCAAAATTTCCATCCAGATCACTTATGGCTCCCACCAGCGGGTTTGAATTGATTATAATAATCGTTGCACCAGGCAAGGGTTCATTGTTCATCTTATCGTATACGCTTCCTCTGATGGTTTGCGTGTGTTGTTGTGAAGTTGCGGTAAGAATGGTTGTAATCAGCAAGAAAGCAAACAGTGTAACCTTTTTAATCATCATCTTTTTTCTCATTGGGTTGTTCATTTTTGAGTTTGTTATTTGTGGTTAAAAATCAAATCTCTGCCTGTTTCATCAGGTGTCTGAAATTTGAGAGGCAAAAGTGGGGAGAAAAAAAAGGGGGTTCGCTCAAACGTATAAGTCTGGACAAAAAAGGGGTGCAATCCTGCAGGATTAGACGTTTAGAATGCTGATTATTCAGGCATTAAACTCATTGATGAACTGAGAGGGAGTTTGACCTTCATGCTTCTTAAAGACCATGTTAAAGGAAGATTTGGAGTTGAATCCGGCATCAAGGGCAAGGGCAAGAATATTGAAGTGTTTAAGGTAGGGATCCGCAGCAAGTTTTTTGAACTCTTCCACACGATGCTTATTAACGAAGTCATGAAAATTAACTCCTTCGTACTGGTTGATAACCTGAGAAAGATGATTGGCAGATAAACCCAGTGATTGGGAAAGATTGCCAAGGGTAAGTTTGGGTTCAAGAAAAGGCTTTTGGTCCTTCATATATTTCAGAAGTTCCTGATGGAATTGGAAAGCTTTTTCACTGTCCAGTCCTGAATTTTTATATTCACCGGGAGTTTTGGGTTCAACAATGCTTTCTTCACCGGTGTTGTCGCTGAAAATATCGCGGTGCCGAATGCCGGAATATCCCAATCCGAATATGAAAAGTACGATCATGCTATAAAAAACCAGATCGACATTAAAACCGAACTCATACCCCAGCCCATCCCGCAACAGCGTTACCACGGCCACGATTAAAAAGAGAAGTCCAATCCACCAGATGCTGTATTTTAGCCAGTTGAGGCTGATGCGTTCATCGTAGGAAAAGTTGGCATCAATAAGCTTGCGGTAATTCCCCATCAACCTGTAAGCCATCACGGGATAGGTGATGCCCGAAATCACAAAGGAGGCAAGCACCAGGTTGGTAAACACAGCAAAATCATCTATGGCGCCCATATCCAGCAGCGCTTTCTGTTCGGCAGAATAGAAGAAATAAAACCTCGACAGGTAAATATATACCAGTGCCGCAGGTACAAAGTGCAGATAGTTTCGGTACCTTATGCGGCTTTGGGGTCGTAACGAAAAAAGGGTGTACAGATAAAGCAATGGACCATGCAACAACGGAAAGGGGGCCGTAACTCCCACCAGATGGGGGTAACGGGTCCAAAAATCAAGATAATAAAGGTAATAGCTTAACAGATGAAGTCCCATTACAAGTATCCACCAGGCAAGAACCTTATCTGGTAAACTCTTGCCCTTTTTCCGGAGCAATAGCAAAAAAAGAAAAAACGAAAGAAAAATTCCTATGATAAATACAGCATCCATTGGGTCATCTTATGGACTGCAAAATAAAGCAAATTAACGAAAACCAAAGAAAAAATCTTTGCGTCTGTTATGTGTTCAGTCTTCAGACGGTGCAATTGGATCCTTTATCAGCAGGAATCCATTTTGGGCATTTTCGGGTTCTTTGATAAGTAGTGAACCCTCGAAGGAAGGGGTGAAAACCGGAATCTGACCAGGGACTTCAGGCGATTTTTGTTTCACTTTGTCAAAATCGAGGGTATCCAGCGGCTGAAACAATTGATATTGAGAATGATCAATCAACGGAGCAGGTGAAGCCTGGAAAAGAATAACCACATCTTTTTTCTTATTCCTATCACTATTGTTTTCGGCAAATATGTTTTTTGCCGGGAAAATCAGGATCAAAATGGCTGCCAACAAAGTAAAAGCTTGCATGTGATTCAGAATTTAAGGTAAGAACAGATGATAGAAACTCTCTTCCGTCCCCGCTCAGGCAGAGTTAAAACAATCGGAAAGAAGAGGTTAAAAACAAAATTATAAAAAAAACACTACTTTCCGGGGGAAATTTTTCAGACCTCTTGCTTTTCATCCAACAATTCTAATGAAACTTGCATGAGCACTGCGCTCTCAAATGGGAATGAACCGAACGAGTGAGCTCACGAACACCACTAGTAATAAATGATTGTGAGTAAAATGTTCGGACATGCAAGTTCCATCAGACCAATTACTTAACCAAATTATTTTCTGATAAAACTTGCATGAGCACCGAGCGCTCAAAAGTGAATGAATAAGCTCAATCATGCAAGTTCCATCTAACCAATTACTTAAAACAATTTTATTCTGATGAAATTATTCCGGATTGAACGGAGCTTTTTGAACCAGGTCTATATGCGATCTCAATGTGACCTATTTGTTCAAAGTATTATCATATTAAAAAGCAGAAGAAAGATATAAATATGTTGAGATTTAGCTTCGCTGCACTCGGTGGTCTCTACCGCAAAAAAGCGGGATCGAAATGACAAGGTTCAAAATACAAATAGGGGTGGAGGGAGAGAAATCTCTTTTTTTTATAGTTACTACTGATACATCCTTTCGATCCCATCTAACGCATCATTCAAAAACTTCCATTCGGGGTTTAGTTTCTCAATGTGCTTGATTTTTTTGGCTTTGCCCCATTTCTTTATTTGCTTTTCCCTTGAAATGGCCATATTGATATCGTCATAATACTCGTAATACACCAGGTATTTGCAATTGTATTTTTGAGTAAACCCTTCTATCTGCCCGGTAAAATGCTCATTTATTCTTCGCACTAATGAATTAGCAACACCCACATACAGTACATTTTTACTGATGTTGGTAACAATGTAAACATAATAATGGTGTATTGAATTTTTCATTTTCCGGTTTAGTTTTACCATAGCTTAACCAATATTGAAAAAGAATTGTTTGCGACTTATCTAACTCTTGAGACTACAAAACACGCGATTAATTATAGCATAGATGATTTTCACAGAAAAGATGTCCCATCTGGGAAATCGGAAAAATAAAGGAATTACCTTTTCAGTAGCCTCTTGAGATTTCTCAGCGCTAGCGCTTCGAAATGACAAGGTTCGTTTATTACAGAGGGGGGAAGGAAGGCGGCGCTTCGCGCCGCCTTCCTTCCCCCCCCTCTTCTATCATTGGCATTTTGTCATTTCGACTGAGCAAAGCGACGGAGACCACGAAGTAGCAGCGAAGCTAAATCTCTCTCCAGCAGTTTAGTCCTTAATCCGTTTCTATAAAAAAGAAAGGAAGATTCAGTATCATATTCCAGCATTCAAAAAAAATATTGTTTTTCGTTTTAAATGCAGTTTAAAACAATATTTTTATTTAAATTTGCAATTCTATCCTTATCAATCCTTAACAACACTATCTTCAAACAATTATGGCAAAAAATAGAAACACAGAGCAGAAAATCTTTGATGCTGCTACCGAATTATTTTTAGAAAAAGGTGTGGACCGCACCAGTGTAAGAGACATTGCTTCCAAAGCCGGAATTAATCTTGCTTTGATGAACTATTACTTCCGGAGCAAGGAGAATCTTTTTGATGCAATATTTACCAACCTGGTAAAGAAGAACACCAAAGATTTGGTTAAGATCCTGGATTCAGACCTTGAACTCGGCGAAAAAATCAAACAGTATGTGTCGGCCTATATCGATATTCTGCTGAAAAACCCGCTCCTGGTTTCTTTCTTTATGGCGATTCTGCATCGCAGCAGAGAAAAGATAACAGAGATGGAAGTGGTGAGCCTGCTGTATGGCAGAGAAAAGTTTACCCAGCAAATTGTCGATGAAGGGAAAAAAGGAAATATCCGCAGAACGGACCCCACACATTTTTATGTGGATATGATTAGCATGATTACATTCCCCTTTGCTATCAAGCCCATGATCATGGACAAAAACGAGCTGAACGATGAAGAATTTATTGCGTTTATTGAACAGCGGAAAGAGCATATTACAGAAATGCTGTTGAAGTCGATAATGCCTTGTTAACAACAAAAGTAACACCATAAAAAAATCCCACCAGAAGTAAAACGCTGGTGGGATTTTTTAATTTGTGAGGGGCTTGCATTTAGCAGCCACATTTTTTTTCGTGCATAAACGGATAGCGGAAGTCTGTTGCCGGCAGGAAGGTTTCCTTGATGGTACGCGGGCTGATCCAGCGTAGCAGGTTGAGATAGCTTCCGGCCTTGTCATTGGTTCCTGACTGACGTGACCCACCAAAGGGTTGCTGACCCACCACTGCACCTGTAGGTTTGTCATTCATGTAAAAATTACCGGCGGCATAGCGCAGAATCTGGCAAGCTTTTACAGTAGCATAGCGGTCTTGAGAGAAAATAGCTCCGGTCAAACCATAGGGAGAAGTTTCGTTGCACAGCTCAAGTGTCTTTTCAAATTCGTCATCTTTATAAACATACACGGTAAGAACCGGCCCGAAGATTTCTTCTTCCATGGTGACAAAATGTGGATTGGTAGTGAGGATAACCGTGGGATCAATGAAATACCCAACAGAATCATCCCAGGTGCCCCCAGTAACAATTTCTGCCTCAGGAGAAGCCTTCGCTTTTTCAATATAGCCTGTGATGTTTTTGAAGGCTTTTGCATCAATTACCGCATTGACAAAGTTGCAGAAATCCTTCACATCTCCTTTTTTGATCATCCGCATGTTGGCTTCGATTTTGCTTCTGATTTCGGGCCACAGAGATTCGGGGATATAGGCTCTTGAAGCAGCGGAGCATTTCTGCCCCTGGTATTCGAAGGAGCCCCTGACCAGGGCGGTAGCTACTTCCTTTACTTTGGCTGATGGATGCACAAACACGAAGTCTTTTCCGCCGGTTTCTCCCACTACGCGGGGATATGACCGATAATTTTCAATGTTGTTGGCTACCGACTTCCACATGTGGTTAAAAGTATTGTTGCTACCTGTAAAGTGAATACCTGCAAGTTCCTTATGGCTCAGGACAATATCGCCAATGGTAGCACCCTGTCCGGGGATAAAGTTGATAACCCCGTCGGGCAGGCCTGCCTCCTGATAAATTTTCATCAGGTGATAGTTGGACAGAAGCGCCGTAGTTGCGGGCTTCCATACCACGGTGTTACCCAAAATAGCCGGAGCTAAAGCAAGGTTGGAAGCAATGGCCGTAAAATTGAAAGGAGTAACAGCAAACACAAACCCTTCCAGCGGGCGGTATTCAATCCTGTTGAGATTACCGGTTTCACTGTGGGGTTGATCATTATAAATCTCCGATACATAATGGGCATTGAAGCGGATAAAGTCAATGGTTTCACATACAGAATCAATCTCTGCCTGAAAGGCATTCTTGCCCTGTCCTACCATAGTGGCTGCATTGATAAGGTTTCGGTATTTTTTGCTGATAAGTTCAGCCACTTTCAGTATTATGGAAACTCTTTCTACCCATGACATGACCGACCATTGCTTGTGGGCTTCCAGTGCAGCATCAATGGCCATCTGCACCTCTTTTTCACCGGCTTTGTGGTAAGTAGCAATTACGTTTTGATGGTTGTGCGGGCTTACTACCTTGCCCATGTTTCCGGTTTTTACCTCTTTGCCGCCTATGATAAGAGGAATTTCAATCGTGGTATTGCTTTGCCGCTCAAGCTCTTTCTCCAGGGCGATTCTTTCAGGAGTTCCTTCAGTGTAGGGATATACCGCTTCATTTTGCGGACGGGCAAAATAGAATTGTGCATTGTTCATAATCTAAACAGCTTTAAGTTTTGAGGATTCATGGTGACTTTCACATAAAATAATACCCGAAATCTTACCAGAAAGATTTCAGGTGTATCAATATTTAGTACGGAAACAAATATTATTCAGAAAGGTTTAGCAGATCGAACCATTTGTGATATTTCATTGACTCACAGGACCCTGAAAAGCAGCCTTATACCAGCAGGAAAACTTACATCCTCACATCCACCCCTATGCGAAAAATGGGATTCTGGAAGTACACAACGCTGTTATTGTTTAGATTGTACAACAACATCAGGTTGATGAAAGTTCTGCCTCCCATAGAAGCACGGTAGCCGCCACCCACAAAATAGTTGTATTCCCAGAAACGAGTGTCTCTGTCAGGGTCAGTTCTCCAGCCCATCTGCGAATCAAGGTTCAACGCTTCAAATTCAACATGGGCGAAAAACTGTGGTGTAATACGATACCGGGCAAAAGTACTTCCCCCATAGATGTGTGTAACTGCCGTAAATCCAGACATGCTTCCCCAGCCGGTATCACGGTAGTACTGATAGGTTAGCCCAATGCCGGGCGAGAGCCTGTTGGTCAGCCGGTAACCCACAAGAGGCGAAATAACAACCATTGTATTGATATTGCTTATCTGCAAACCAATATTACCCCCCAGAAATATACGTTCACGGGTGGGCATATCTTTCACATCTTTCTCTTCCTCAGCGATTAAAGTAAGAGGAAGCAACAGAGCCAATATAATGAGAGAACCAAAAATTTTCTTTTTCATGTAGTGTAAAGTATTACAAATGAATGCAGAGAGCAAGGGTTTGAACATCAAATATAATACCAATGTTCATAGAAAAAAAGCGTTTTTAGGGGTTCTTTAGATTTGCTAATAGTTGTGTGGAGCTTTTGAACCGAGCCTATAGACGAGCTCAATGTGGCCAATTTATTCAAATTATTACCACATTAAAAAGCAGAAGAAAGATTTAAATACGTTGAGAGATTTGCTCACCACGAAGTAGCAACGAAGCTAAATCTCCACTTGTTACTACAAGGTAAATCCATTAATTACTATTTTCCCCCAACTGAAACACCTATTATTTTACAAAAACATCAGCCATAGGGATTAGTCTATTCATAAGGAAGTTACTTAGAAAAAAGATTTCTCCGTCGCTGTTGCTCTGTCGAAATGACATAGCGAAATAAAAAGGAGGGGGGAAGAGGAAGAGGAAGAGGAAGAGGCGGCGCGGAGCGCCGCCTCTTCCTCTTCCCTCTCTCTATCCTGGATTAGCCCTGTCATTTCGAAGCGCCTGCGCTGAGAAATCTCATGTTTCAACAG
>RECE01000324.1 GCA_007694165.1 Bacteroidota bacterium | reverse complement strand
AGCGCGGATATATGGTCTTAGTGGCGGGGTGAGCTGTAGTCACCCCGTCACGAGCGCAGGCGACGGGGCCACTCCAAGGTGACCCCGCCGCTAGAAACCAACTTAGTGGCGGGGTAAGCTGTAGTCGCCCCGTCACAGGCAAAGTGGTAGTGACCCCGCTAAAGTAAAAAACCTGCAGGCCAAAATAATCATAGCCTGCAGGTAACAAACACTTAATCAACCAATTAATCAAAAAAACTATTTCACGAAATTAAAAGTTGAAGAAAGGTCCCGGATAATAATATCATAAGCCCCTGCTTCATTCACTCTTTTGTTCTGTGCGTTGATAAAAGAAATATCATCGGCTGTTAATGTAAAAGCAACCGTCTTTTTTTCACCTGGTTCGAGGTGAATTTTACTGAACCTTCGCAACCTTTTTACATCAGGAGTAACCGAGGTAAAATGGGCAGAAGTATATAGTTGCACTACTTCATGCCCTGCTAACGACCCCGTGTTTTCAACATCGACCAATATTTCAAGCTGACCTCCGGCATCAAGTTGCTGACGATTCAGACGCAAATGAGAATATGCGAAAGTTGTATAACTCAGCCCAAAGCCAAACTCATATTGTACAGCAAAATCCGATTCATAGTCATATACCCCTTCCATTTGCTCCTGGTTTTCTGAGGGCTTATGGTCGTAAGTTACAAGAGAATTGGCATACATAGGATAGGTGAAAGGGAGCTTACCGCCCGGGTTATAATCACCGAAGATTACATCAGAAACCGCAGGCCCTCCGTAGTTTCCGGGCAAATAGGCATTGATAACAGCACTCATGTAAGGTTCAATTTCCCTGATGATTCGCGGGCGCCCCTGGTTCAAAACCAGGATCATGGGTTTGCCGGTTTGGAAAAGGGCTCTGGCAAGCTCAATCTGATTTTGCGACAAGGAAAGATCATGCAGGTCGCCCGGTTTTTCGGCATAGGAATTTTCTCCCAGCACAATAACAATATAATCCACATTGGCAGCTGCTCTTACGGCTCCCTGTATATCAAATGCTTCATCCACCCAGTAGTGGTTGTCATTATCATACCTAACCCCTTCGCGAAACGTTACCCTTTGGGTTCCGATTTTATCACGTATGGCATCAATGATGGTAGAATAATCCTGCGCAAATTCATCAACCTTTTCTCCCTGCCACGAATAGCTCCAGCCGCCATTGAGTGCCCGCATAGAATTGGCATTGGGTCCGGTAACCAGTACCCTTGCGTTTTTTGAAAGGGGCAAAATACCGTCTTCATTCTTGAGCAATGTAATGGATTCCTGTGCAAACTGATAAGCAACTTCTATGAACTGTTCACTTCCAAAGAGCGGATAATCGCTGTAATGGGTAACGGGCGTATCAAACAGGCCCAGTTTGTATTTTGTATTGAGGATGCGCCTTACGGCATCATCGATGCGCGACATGGGGACTTCTCCCTCATTGACCAGCTCTATAAGGTAATCGCAGAAATCGAGGTTGTATGGAATCATAGCCATATCAATTCCTGCATTAATGGCCAGCTTAACAGCTTCTTTGGATGAAGCTGCAACCCGGTCACGAGTATGCAGATTTTCTATGTCCCACCAGTCGGTTAGTAATAACCCGGTGAAGCCAAGCTCTTCTTTTAAAACAGAGGTGAGCAATTCGTAGGAGGCATGCACGGGCACCCCGTTAACAAGCGCCGAGTTAACCATGATTGTATGTGTCCCGGCGGCAACACCTGCCTGAAATGGCGGCAAATGCCTTTCGCGCAGCTCAATTTCAGGTATCAGCGCCGGTGTGCGGTCCTTTCCTGACACGGGCACGCTGTAGCCCAGGTAATGCTTGGCACATGATGCTACCCTGAAGGGATCCGATACATCATTATCTTCACCTTCATACCCTTTTATCATTTCCACACCCAAAACCGTGGCAAGGTAAACATCTTCGCCAAAAGTTTCCCACATACGCGGGAAGCGCGGGTCACGCCCCATATCCAGTACCGGGGAGAAGGTCCATGGAATGGCAGAAGCGCGGGTTTCATAGGCCGTAATTTCTGCGGCTCTCCGCACCAGTTCAGGATTGAAGGCTGCTGCTTGTCCGATTTGCTGAGGAAAGAATGTTGCACCTGCAGTATAGGTTGTGCCATGTATGGCATCTATCCCATAAAGCACAGGAATGCCCAGGCGGGTTTCATTAATGGCTACTTCCTGAATCTGGCTTACGATTGTATGCCACTTCTCACGGGTGCGCGCCCTGTTATTGGCAGTATTCAGGATTGAACCCACACCATATTCAGCCACCGCCCAGCGAACAAGGTCCATATCCAGTGCTATAGGTTCGTCAGAAACGGTTTCGTCTTCACCTATAGTAATTACATCAAGGGTAAGTTGGGCCATTTGTCCCACTTTCTCCTCAAGGGTCATCTGGGCCAGCAGGTTTTCAACAAAAGGTATTCTTTCTACCTGGTTTGCAGCGCCTTGCTTTTCTGTATTCGTACAAGCAGCAAAAAGAGTAATCAGAATCAAGGTTGATAAAGTTATGAACTTCATAGTATAAGAAAAACATTTAATTGGCTGTAAACTCAATGGAATCGGATGATGTGTTTAAAACATTACCAAAAGTGGTCTACAACACAGATGAATAAAACATTAAGAATTAACAATCAAAAACAAACTATTGAATCAATCAATATAACCTTTACTTTAGCACATAAGTTGCTACAGCACCCGGGGAAAGCTGCGCGGGAACAAAGTCATCATCCTTTACTATTCCAAAGCTTTGTGTCCTGCGTGTATCATTGAGAACAATCAAAACGGTTTCGCCATCAGGTGTTGTAAAAGCCACGCTTGGCAATCCCCTCAACTCATTTGACTCAATCCTTACAGACCCGGGCCTGACAAATTTAGACGCATGTGCAATGATATAATAAGCCACATTTCTTTCAATCTCATTCCCATCAATGGTAATTGCACCCAGGCAGCGGGTGCAGCCTCCGGGGGTATGGGGCTTCTGGAAAGGATCTGCTGCCAGGTTCCATTCCAGGACATTGCGACACCAGTTGCGTGTTGCACCCACGATCAATTCTCTCACGTGCCATGCCATATCATATGCAAAATCCTGCGGATGGCCTACCCATTGCTCAGTAAAATAGAGGTTCTTGTCAGGATATGCCTCATGAACTTTACTGATATCGCTAACTTTACCACCATAAAGGTGAAAAGCAGTACCATCGATATACTGCCTGGCTTCTTCATCGGCCAGAACCTCAAGGGGGTAATCAATTCTATCGGCGTTATGGTCGTAGATAACTATACGGGTATTTATGCCATGTTCGCGAAAAGCAGGACCAAGGCTTTGCCTGATAAATGCTGCCTGTTCATTTGCTTTCATCAAAAGACTTGGATTGTTGCCGGGATGCAGAGGTTCATTCTGAACCGTAATGGCGTCTATAATAATCCCTTCATCCTTCATGGCCTGTATGTATTTTACAAAATACAAAGCATAGGCATCATAATATTCCGGCTTCAGACTACCTCCGATAGAATGGTTGTTGGTTTTCATCCACAGAGGGGGTGTCCAGGGGGAACCCATGATTTTCATTTCAGGAAAAATTTCAAGAATTTCCTTCAAAACCGGTATCAGATGTACTTTCTCCATCTCAATGGAAAAATATTCCATGTCAGGATCCGTTTTTCCGGCTGGCAGGTCACTGTAGGTGAACACACTATCGCTAAGATCTGATGCACCGATACTCAACCTGAGGTAACTCACTCCAATGGAGTTTCCTTTTGTGCCAAACAACTCTTCAAGAATAGCCTGTCTTTCAGAACTGTCCATTTCATTGAGCAAACGTGCACTGCCCCCGTTAAGTGTATATCCGAAACCATCCATGGTCTGGTATGTAACATCCGGATTGATCCGGATAACTGATCCTGTGAAATCTTCGGGCATAGCTGCTAGCGGGATCTGTTCCTGGGGTTGAAACAAAATGGATTGATCGGCAGTGGTCAGCCAGACCTCTGCATACTTTTCTCCGGCGCCGGTATTGCATGCACTCAGGACGATGATCAGACCAACTATTAAGCTGATTTTGATTCGAATATTCATATCAATCGTTTTTTTTTGGTCAAAAAATAACCAGGGCAATCCTGAAAGATTACTTCTTTCCTCATTAAATCCGGGAAAAAGAAATTTCAATTGTTTGCCCTGGTTCTTTATGGTTTGGGCATATTATTATCTACCCACACAAACCGTTACTGTGCTACAAAAACATAAGTACCGGTGGCAAAATCATTGGCAACCTCAATGGTAACTTCATAATTACCACTTTGAGTAATACACACCAGGTTTTGACCTCCACCGTTAATGAGTGTTGATGAAAGCTCTTCAGGTTCTTCACTACCCATATCAACGTCCCATGGAGAGATAAACTTCATATCATATCCGGCAGAAAGCGCAGTAGTTATTTTATAGATGAACGGGTGCTGATAGGTCATTACAAATTCATCGCGTTCGTCCCAATCATCCCAGTGAAATAGTTTCATATTGAAGCAGTACCAGCTAACACTGCCTAATTCAAAATTAACGCTGAATTTAAATGCCTGGTCGTAGGCAACATTAAAGCCGGTTCCTCCCACTCCGAAAGTTATTACTCCTGAAGGCTTATCTGCATCAGGGCTTCCGGTTGTTCCCAGCGCTTCTTCCAGGCTGTAGGCAGTTCCTGACCCGTCAGCCTCACTATTGAGCGAGTAGGATACAGATGCCTGAAGTGCTAAGTGCACCTGACTTTCGAATACATTTCCGTTTTTATGCAACTGGGCAATCATATCGCCATCGGCAAAAAGGAACAAAGCTTCCGGAGTTTCCCCGGGAGGCTCTACGCTATCGTCAAACTGCCAGGAGAAAACATAAGGATCGCTGCTAAGGTCCATGGTAACAATATGGGGTCCGAAATCGGTAACAGTAATATCCTCAACAACATACCCTGCATTCGGAGCCTGCGATTCCATGTATATATGATTCGCTGTTCCTGTAATTTGCTTCATAAGAAGGTCCCAGTCTCCATTGGCTCGGAAAATAAAACGCGGGGTTTCACTATCATCATCCATTAAAGCCACTTTACCTTCCCATATACCATTTCCAATGTATTCGAGCGGGTTGTCACCACCCCATCCTCCGGGCACACCGTTTCCAACAAGACTCCACCTGTCAATTTCAAGGAATTCATAGGTATTGTTGTTAAAATCAGCGGTTAGCCTGTAGGTTCCCTCTCCCGGGGATTCGATGGGAGCTCCGCTTTTAACAAGGCTTCCGTCGGCTCCGCCATAAGATACAGCTTGTTCGGAAGGATTTGTGAGCAGGGTAAAAGTACCTGCAGCTTCGAATGAGGTATATATTTCAAAAACATTGGTAAGATCTCCTTCAGCATTCATTAAGGCGCGCAAGGAGATTGCATCAGCAGCAGTGGTGCCGGCTTCGGTGGCACTTCCTGAAAGGTAAAGAGCAACAGGTAAGGTTTCATCTTCAAATCTGCTGAAAGTAATATTGCGGGTGGAGAAGGCCTCCTTATCCATGGACTTTGCAATAACACCCCATATCAGTTCAATGGATTCACCAGCTTCAAAACCTGCAGCAGAAAGCGCCTGATCAATGACCTGATGCGTAAGCGAGACATTTGCAGAAGCACCATTGTTTTCTGAGGCGGTTTCAAACATGGGGTTTTCAAATTCAGTGGTTCCGGGCATATCAATTACCAGTGAATAGGTAATCTGATAATCGGCCTCAGATTCAGCAGGTGACCATGTAAATTCCAGCTCATTCAGCGGATTTTCCTGATCCAGGACAATAGTAGCATTATCTGCCGGTGAAGTTAGTTCGGGTGCAAAAAGTTCCCATTCGCCAACGGGATCAATATTGTCTTTGTCATCGCATGACCACAAAAAAATGGCAAACACTGCAATGAGAATGCGGGTAATGGTTTGGTTTTTCATAATGATTGTTGTTTTGATTGGACACCTGCGAAAACCATTCAGATTTAAAAGGGCCCTGGGTTAATAATAATTATTAGTTAACAATTGGTTTTAAGAATGATTATATGCCGGACTGGTTTAATACATTCACTCCCATATAATGGTTGCGACAGCATTGCCTTCCAGTCTGTATTCGAAAATATTATCGTCATATTTTACAGCAAATGACTTTTGACTGCTGTTTTTATTAAGTACTACCAGCACCCTGGAGCCATCCGGATTCAAAAAGGCTACACTTTCAAGGTTTTCTGAAGAAGCAAAAGATGATGAAGTTGCCCGCCTGGCACCTTGTTTTACAAACTTTGACATATGTGCCAGGGCATAGAATTCCTCGTTACGTTCAACTCCTCCTCCCGGCAATATGGTTACAACTCCCCGGCAGTTTTGACACCCCCCGTTGGTAGGCCCATCGTTTGGGTCCAGAGCAAGATTCCACAGCAAAGCATTTTTCGACCAGTTATTTGCCGTTCCAATAAAGATATTCGACATTTTCCACTTCAGGTTATCGGAAAAGTCTGTAGCCCATCCACCGCCCGATACCTCGGTAAAATAAAGCCCTTTGTCGGGATGTAATGCGTGAACCTGGCCCATGGCAGAAACATTTCCGGCGTAAGCATGAAAAGCTGAACCTGCAACATAGTTGCGTGTAACAGGGTCACTGAGAATCAACAGAGGATAATCCGGCCGATCCCAGTTGTGATCATAAATTATGATTTTTGTAGTGATGTCATGCTGGCTGAACAAAGGGCCGAGATGATCCCTGATAAATAGATTCTGCTCTTCTGCAGGCATGAGCATGGACGGATATCCGGAAGTTTCATGAAGAGGTTCGTTTTGAACAGAGATGGCGTCAATGGTAATTCCCTCTTCTGCATAGGCCTGTACAAATTTTACAAAGTAAAGAGCATATGTGTCGTACCATTCCTGCCTTAATCTACCCCCCATAAGCGAACCGCTGGTTTTCATCCATGCAGGAGCGCTCCAGGGGCTTCCCATAATTTTCACCTGTGGATTGATATCAAGGATTTGCTTAAGAACCGGAATGATATCCTGTCTGTCGCTGGCAATAGAAAACAGCTCAAGGTCAGGATCGGTCTGTCCGGAGAGCAGATCATTGTAAGTATAATTAGACAATGAAAAATCAGAGGCACCCATGGGTAAGCGCAGATAACTGACTCCTATCCCATTGTCAGGATGAAACATATCTATGAGCAACTGCTGTCTTTGAGCCGCATTCATCTGCCTGTTGATGAGCCAGGCAGATGATCCTGTCAAGGCAGCTCCATAACCCTCTATCTGCTGAAGGAGTTCATCAAACTTAACAGCAGTGAAGGGCAATTCGGTTTGATTCCCTTCATATATAATGATATCGGAATCCTGTTCAAGCAATCGGTTGCGATTTCCTGATGTAACCCATACAGTTGCTTCTCCTACCCCTTCTAATGGTGGATCCGGCGGCGAATAGACCGGCTCATCTTCAGAGCAGCCTGCCAGCATCATCATGATCAATACCATGAACGGATAGAAAATTCTGTTTCTCATAATTTTTTGGTTTTCCTGCATAGCACACCAGATAAATTTATTTAGTTGTATCCCGGGTTTTGTGTCAGGTTGGGGTTTCTGTTTCTTTCCTGTTGAGGAATGGGCAGTATCTTCTTGTATTCGGTCATATTGAAGTCCACCGGGGTATTTGTCCTGAGATCGATTTCATTGAGGTTGTTCATCACTTCAACCGCCATACCCATTCTCCTCAGGTCGTCCCATCTTCTGGCTTCCTGGCACAATTCGAGCCTGCGTTCGTTAAGGATGGCCATTCTCATTTCCTGCTGATTGGTTGCAGGGGTTGGGGGCAGGTTTACCCTGGTTCTGATTCTGTTTAATTCTACCCTGGCCTGTTCCAACTGTCCAAGTTCATTCAGGGCTTCGGCTTTAAGCAGAACAATGTCTGCCAAACGGAAAATATATTGCCTGTTTGTGCTTGCCCATCCATTGGCACTTTTCCACTTGAAAGCAAAAGGAATTGAGCTGCCTACTTCGTTGTGCCAGAATTCATCGGCCCATGGAGCACTTTCCCACATAATGCTGGCATTTTTGCGTATAACATCACCTTCTGCATCAAAGGCATTGACCAGGTCAACCGAAGGAACCACAAATTTTCGCCAGGAATCACCTGATAAAGAAGGAGGGAGAAGCAGCTGGGGTCCCCAATTGGCTTCTGTATCACCGGTAAATTGCACTTCCATAACAGACTCTGCATTGTTGTAGTGATTTCCATCAAACAGATGAGCAAAATTGGACAACAAAACATAATTGGCCTGGCTTTCTTCAACCCGTATAGAATATTCCAGCACCTTAGCATAATCTCTGTCGGGTTTCTGGGCATAAACAGTTGCCATAAGCGCATTGGCGGCACCTGCAGTAGCCCTTGCTTTGTTTACGCTTGCACTATTGCTGTATGTATCGGGAAGCCTTTCAAGGGCAAACTCCAGATCACTTATAATCTGCTGGTAAACTTCCTCTTCGGTATTACGGGGCAAATGAGTTTCTGAGGGGTCAAGCGATGAAATGGGTTTTATTACCAGGGGCACACCTCCCCACATTTTCACGAGCTGATAATAGTGATATGCCCTGAGAAAGGCTGCCTCTCCAAGAATTTGTTCTCTGCGGTTGTCTACATCTATTTTGGGATCCTCGATCTGCGGAACCTTTTCCAGTACAATATTGGCCTTGGCAATGGCATTGTAAATCTGCGACCAGTTGGAGAATAACCTGCTGTTGGTTGGGGTAAAGTTAAGATATGCAACTGCAAATACTTCAGGGTTATCCCCACCGGCATAATAATTATCTGAGATTATATCGTTGAAAATAATATTGTCCCAGATGTAATATTCGGACTGAAACGAATCATACAACCCTGTAAGAGCAGCTTCTGCATCATTGGCAGTGCTGTAGGCGTTGGCGGTAGTAGCTTCAGAAATGGGTTTCAAATCCAGAAAGTCCTCACAGGAAGCTAAGAAGAGCAGAAGAATTCCGGACAAAAATACGTGAGATATGTTATTTTTATTCATAATATTATATTTTGAAGGTTAGATAAGGTGCATGTTAAAATCAGAAAGAAAGGTTAACACCGAAAATCAGGTTTCTTGTGTGCGGGTAGGTGCCATAATCAACACCGAGGGCTATATTGCTGGTGCCAAAGGCATTGACTTCGGGGTCGTATCCTGAGTAATTAGTGAAAGTAAAAAGGTTTTCAGCTGAAACATGCAATCTAAGGCTCTTAATGTTCATGCCTTGCAGAATTGAAGAAGGGAGTTCATACCCCAGGGTAATGGCTTTAACACGCATATAGGAACCATCCTCCACAAACCGGGTTGAAAGAATGGAATTGTCGGTATTATCTGCTGAGGCCCTTGGGATATCGGTAACCTGACCAGGGAATCTCCATCGATCAAGCACACCGCGACTTTGATTCTTTGCATCAACCATACCTTCAGTTTCAATTCTTGTGGCGTTGAAAATATCATTTCCATAGGAACCCTGAATAAAAACAGACAAGTCAAAATTTCTCCAGGCAAACCTGTTGGAAAACCCAAACAAAAAGTCGGGATTGGGATCACCAATTATAGTTCTGTCCTCAGGGGTTGGGTTAAATACGCTTTCACCATCCTGGTTTATGTAATACATCATGCCAGTATTGGGATCAACCCCTCCGGCAATATATCCATAAAACAAACCAAGAGGCTCTCCTTCGGTTGAATAACTAACATCGCCCCTACCGGCAACGCTGCCGCCTATGATTTCCTGTCCTACCACATCAATTACTTTATTGCGGTTAAAGGAAATATTGAAATCAGTATTCCAGATGAATTCTCCGGTGAGGTTTCGTGAAGAAACTTCAAACTCAAGTCCACGGTTTTCAAGTTTCCCAATATTCAGCAATCCACTTGAGAAGCCTGTAAGATGAGGAAGGTTGATGAAAAGGAGCAGGTCGGAGGTATTTTTGATATAGGCATCGGCAGAAAACAGCAGCCTTGCTTCAAAAAAAGTAAAATCAAGTCCTACATTGGTTTGCTCTGTTGCTTCCCACTTTAAGTTACGGTTTTCAATGGAAGCCGGATAGGTTCCGGGCAATATCACTCCACCGATGGGATAATTGGACCCTACTCCCACTCTACCCAGGAAAGCATATCCGGGAATATTGTCATTACCCACCATGCCCCAGCCGGCACGAATCTTCAGGTCGGTAAGAAAATCCCACTGTGGCATAAATGCTTCATCAGAAATTCGCCATCCGGCAGAAAAGGAGGGAAAATAACCCCATCTGTTTCCGGGGCCAAAAGAAGAGGACCCATCAGCCCTGAAATTTGCCATTAGCAAATATCGCCCGGCATAGTCGTAGTTCAAACGACTGATAAAAGATGCATTGGCTTTTTCGGATTTTGATGCAGTGGCATTCTGAATGGTAGAACCTGCATTTGGAGTAATGATGGCATCACTGGCAAATCCGATCCTCTCAATTCCGCTGTTTTCCCATTGCGATTTCTGCATAACAGCTCCGCCCATGAGGCCGAATGTGTGCTGATTAATGGTAGTATTGTAGGAAAGGATGTTTTCAAACAACCAGAAGTTATACTTATCGGTATTGTACTGGCTGATACCTTGCCTGGCTCGTCCATAGCTTGTACGAAAAGGGTCAAGGAAGTAATCGTAAGCTGAATTGGAATGCTCTATACCCAGATTGGTTCGAAAAACCAATTCAGGCAACAGGTTTACTTCAGAGAAAATATTCCCCAGTAATCGCTGGCTTTTGTATCCTCTTTCAGAACCATCGGTTGATGAAACCGGATTCTCCCAATCCTGAAAAGGATTGCTTGTAAAGGTGCCATCTTCATTGTATATTCCTATGTTGGGCGGGGTAGAGAGCATTCCCAGGATCACACCACCTTGATTTACGGCCTGATTGTCGTTTACATCTACGTCAAAATAGTCTGAATAACTGATATTGGAACCGAATGTAAGCCATTCATTCACCTTCTGATCCAGGTTCATTTTGAAATTGAAACGTTCCATTACCGAGCTGCGCACTGCGCCTTCCTGCTGCACCCAGCCGGCAGACAAATAGTAGCCGGTTTGTTCGCTTTTGCCGGAAACCGAGAACTGGTAGTTCTGAGACATTCCTCTTTGAAAGATCTCATTCTGCCAATCGGTATTTTCGGTATACCGGCTCCAGTCAGTGTTGCGGCCAAGTTCTGTCATAAGATCACGGTATTGTTCGCTATTGAGCACGTCAAGCGTTTTCCAGGCAGAAGAAAAGCCCAGATAGGAGCTAAAGTCGAAACGGGGAACACCCTCCTTCCCTCTGCGGGTAGTAATCAGAACAACCCCATTGGCACCCTGCGCGCCATAAATAGCTGCCGAAGCGGCATCTTTAAGAACTGTAATGCTTTCAATATCAGCAGGGTTGATGGCCCTTGTATCAGAAGTAGGCATTCCATCTACCACATACAAGGGTTCGCTACCGGCAGATATAGAGCTTGTTCCTCTTATCCTGATACTGAAACCTGCAGAAGGTTTTCCGGAGGGTGTAAGCACCTGAACGCCTGCTGCCCTACCCTGGATAAGGCTTCCAAACTGGGAGTTGGACCGTGAAGTAAGGGCCTCTTCGGAAATTACCGCCACAGCACTGGTAAGATTGCCCTTTCGCTGGGTTCCATAGCCAATCACCACAACCTCATCAAGTCCCATAAGATCATAATATAATGAAATATCGATTCTTGACTGGTTTCCTACAACTACTTGCTCGGTCAACATCCCAATGTAGGAAATGACAAGAATGGTTTTGTCCGTAACTCCGCTCAATACATAATAACCATCACTATTGGTAACCGCACCCGTTGTAGTTCCCCTTATTACAATAGTAGCTCCAGGCAGGGGTTCGCCATTTAAATCAACCACCTGCCCGCTAACTGTCCGGGTTGGAGGGGTCCCATTTTGATTATTGCTTTCGTCAGCCGGAGTAATGAGGATGAAATTTCCTACAATCCGAAAGCTGTTATCTGTTTCCCGAAGCAGCTGATTTAAGAACATCTCAAGGTCCTGATCAACGGCCTTAACATCCATCTTTTCGTTAAGATCCAGGCGGTCATGATGATAGAAGAACTGATATCCTGTGGATTTTTCAATCTTCCCGAATATTTCTTCCAGTGTTTCGCCTGTTGCCTCAAGAGTTATTTTGGGGCTTTGGGCCAGAATGGCTGTATGCATCAAAAAGATCATCAGCAAAACCATCATGCCTGGCAGCAGGCTTTTGAACCCTTGGGCTCCGACATATATACTACTGGTTTTCAGCGAAATAATGTACACTAATTTTTTCATAAATACTGAATTGACGTGTTAGTAATGTTTGATTTAGGGGTATAATTATCCTATAGATACCTTACAAGACATCTCGAAATTTAAAAAGATTTAACAGAATGGGGCAAATGGGGTGTTAATACATTTTGCTGGTTATTTGCTGGATAAAAAAGCTATTGTGATGAAAGAATTATTTTCCGGTCTTCGATTGTATATTCCATGGGGAATCCGGAAGTGAGCACGAGTTTTTTGATCAGATCAGAAACATGGTCATCCACGCTTAGACTTCCTGTATATTTTTCCATGGCAATTTCAGGAGTTGCAAACTCAACCTCAAGTCCATAAGCACGCTCAATGAGTTTGGCAATTTCCGATAAGGGTTCCATCCTGAAATAGTATCTTCCTTCCTTCCAGGATAAAAGTGTTTGTTCTCCGGGGCTGGTTTTCAGGGTAAAGCTCTCGTCAGAGGAAATGGCAACATATTGCCCTGGGTTCAAAAGCAGATTGTCTCCTTTAAAATTTCGTAACTGAACGCTTCCTTCCGACAAGTAAAAATGATTTAAGGCATCTTCAGGGTAACTTTTTATATTGAATGCAGTTCCAATTACTTCAACAGAAAATCTTTCCGTATCAACGAAAAATGGTTTCTGTGAATCATGCGCCACATCAAACCAGGCTTCCCCGGAGAGTATTACTCTGCGCTCCGAGGCATGGTTATAAACCACTCTCATTTCACTGCCCGAATTGAGCATTACTTTTGTGCCGTCCTGAAGGACAACGTCACTCCGATGCCCTTTGGGAACATTAAATGTAATCTCTGCTATTTCCTGCTTTTCTGAAATAAAATTTGAAATCCCGAAGCCAATCGAAACGGCAAGAATGACAACTGCTGCGTATTTCAATACGGAGTAGGTCAGTTGTCGGATTTTATACTGCCTTTGCGATGTCTTCTCAGCCTGCATCCACTGGTCAAACTTACTCCAGGCCTCATCTACGTTATACTTTGTACTGGTTTCTGCAATTTCACAGGAATCGAAGATCATTTTCACTTCTTCAAACACCTTCTTGTTGGCTGATGATGAATTTACCCACAGTTCAGTTTTCTCCCTTTCAGCATCGGAAAGATCTCCGGCAAAGTATTTCATCAAATTATTCCAGATGTTTCTGTTGATATTCATAAATCACATAAAATAATTAACTAAACTGATAATGTTTTCCAAAAGCTAAAAAGATAAAAAATCTCGTAATCAGATTGTGAATCGTTGATAAAATCGAATATTCTTTTGCATGTTACTATAAAGACACAGTTTTGTGGTTCTACCACTACAAGCTATTTAAAATTTAACACATTCAATCAATGTGACTGTGTAGAAACACATGCATCAGTCCTCTAAAAGAGGGATATTAACAAACCAAAAAGTTTAATGTATCCCCCCAGCAGTTTGCTTAATTTTTTAATGGCTCTTGACATTTGTGTTTCAACAGTATTTACTGAGATGCCAAGTTTTACTGCAATTTCTTTATAACTTAATCGCTGGTGCCTGCTAAGCATGAAAATCTCCCTGCATTGAGGGGGCAGTGAGTTTATGGCACTTTCGAGAAGTTTGTCTGCTTCTTTATGGAGTATAGGATTGCTAAAGTCATGATTTATTTGGGCTGCATTTGATTCAAAAGACAAGCCTGCATAACTTTCCCCATCAATGTCAATGAAGTTTTTCTGGCTCCTTATATGGTTCAGTGCGCTGTTTTTTACACTGAAAAACAGGTACGGTTGAAGAGACAGTATAGATAATTCATTTCTTTTAATAAACAGGTTGCAGAATACCTGCGCTACCAAATCTTCTGCAACAACGGAATCTTTGATGTATCTCTCAGCATAATGACACAATGCGGCATAATATTTTCGAAAAAGAAATTCATATGCATTTTTATCACCTTCCTTTAGTCCGGCAATCAACGATTCATTGTCATTATATTGGTTCATTCGTTTTTTCTATTTTTATGCAATGTTTTCAGGGCATAAAAATAAGATTTTTTGGCATCCTTTGAAGACTTATCAGAGAGTATTTCCGGGATTAACAACTTAATCAACTATTTTTTAGCATATTAGATACAATTTACTTCTCAGTTTATTTGTAATACTTTTTAGTGGCGGGGTGAGCTGTAGTCACCCCGTCACGAGCAGGCGACGGGGCCACTC
>RECE01000321.1 GCA_007694165.1 Bacteroidota bacterium | reverse complement strand
TTTTTATCGTATGGTTCGGCACACATGCTGAATATGATAAGATAGATGCTAAAACGGTAGGTTATGAAAGCTAAAATTTTGAAATCAGAACAGGAATATAACCAGGCATGCGATCGTATTTATAAGCTAATGAACAGCAGCAAAAATGCTATTAAGCCCGAAAGTCCGGAGGGTGAAGAAATAGAGCTTTTGTCGTTGCTTGTGGAGAAATACGAACAAGAACATTATCCCATTGATGCTCCCCATCCTATAGAAGCCATTAAATTCAGGCTGGAGCAATTGAATCTGAAACAAACTGATGTTGCACCGCTATTTGGAGGCAAAACACGGGTGTCTGAAGTTTTAAACGGGAAAAGACCCTTGACCCTGAAAATGATCACTTTATTGCACAGATATTTGGGAATTCCTTTAGAATCATTGATCAACGGAAACAAGGAAATCAGGTTGGACCCGGAAAAACGGGATCAACTTTTAAACATATCGTCGATTAGGGGTTATTTAGCCGGGAAGAGTAAGGTTGCTGTTGATTAAGAACAGAACTTCTTCGGATGATTAGAATGTCTCATGAAACTCGCATTTAGTCCGGCCCGGAACCAAAATCCGGACCGGACTTTGCTTTGTGACCAGTGAGGGTATGACTTCAGTTCATCCTCTCACTAAAATGCGGAAAGTTCAACCGAACAAACGGAGCTCAATTGAGTAAATTTCCGCTCAGCAGCAAGCAGAATTGCTGATTATGATCAGCATGAGGTGAAAAATAGAAAGTTCATTAAATGAACAAACAAACTTTCAGATTGATTATTATCGAATTGAAAAAGCCCATTATATTATCATTATTAATGAAAAAGCATTCGTTTTCAGATGGTTTAAAAACATCTGGAAAGCAGCTGTATTTCAATCTTAAAAAAATTAAATAAACCTTTGAGATGATCAGAATTATTAGTATAATTGCAATCCTAATGATTCAATTCTTGTGATGGTCAACAATTCAGAATATACAAATCAACAGATCAACAGATTTTGAATAATTTCAACCCCAATTACAAACTAAAAAACAACGCTTATGAAAAAGTTTACACAAATGAGTTTTGCTTTTCTGATGATCTTTTTGTTGTCAGGAGCATTCATGCCTGTTCAGGCTAACAAAGATTCAAATGCACTGGACCCGGTTACCATTTTGATGGACAAGAGCCAGGCTTCAGGCACCTTGCCTGATTTTATCAATGACGCGGGTGCCAGCCGTGGTGCTGCATTCAATGGCCAGTATGTTTTTGTGGCATCTCGTCAGGGCGGAAATAATATTTATTACTGGAATGTTAACAACCCCGATGCAGAACCACAGACACTCAATATGACTGGTGTTTCCGGAGGTACTTTCCCTATCAACGATGTTACCACTGCGGGCAATCACATCTTTGGCTGCAACATGGTTATGCCCGGAATGTTTAAAGTATACCACTGGAGTAGTCTCACTGTAGAACCTCAGGTACTCATTGAATACGATTCAGGTACTGCACGTTTGGGTGATGCTTTCACTGTTATTGGTAATCCTGCACAATCAGCTTCTGTAGTGGTAAGTGCTCTCAATACCAACAACTTTTATGTATGGGAAATTGAAAACGGAACACTGGTAAGTGGTACCCCTGAAATTATTGAAGCTACAGAACTGGACGGTACAGTAAATTTTGCCAGGGTTACACAAGTACCGGGAGAAAATCTTTTTGTGGTAAGTGGTTCATCTATAGGTGTTGCCCTAATTGACGAAGACCTCAACCTCCTTGCAGGTATTCCAAGTGACTTCTTCCCCTACTGGTCTATGTATCCCCATATATTTTACCATAAGGGAGAAAGATTTCTTGCCTACATTCACGTAAAAACTGACCCTGTAGAGAACAAATTGTATATCCTTGACCTGAATGATGGTGCAACAGTAGCAGAAGCCATGACCAACCTGGCTGCTTCTACCTTTGCAGATGAAGTAGTGTATTCTGTATCGCTGGGAACAGTCTCCAATGGCAATGCAAGTGTAGGGCTTGATGTGGTTACTGATCCCTTTGGAAATGTAAGGGTGATGGCATATGCTGCAGGAAATGGTTTCGTTCTTCAGCAATTTGGAGATGAAGCACCCGACGGAATGCCGCTTCCCTTCATGGAAACTTTTGACGGTGAAGGTGAAGATACACCTGACATCTGGTTGCCCGAGGGATGGGTGAGTATTGATGCCAATAATGATGGCTTTAACTGGTACTGGTCGCCCGGACCCTCTGCAGACCCCAACGGACAAATGCGTTCGCAATCTGCATACCAGGATGATGAAGGCGACTGGCAGGCTCTTTCTCCTGACAACTGGCTGATTACACCCAGAATTTTCATGACCCAGCCCGGTGAAAACGAAAAAATCCAGCTTTCCTTCAAAATTGCTACCGGTGCACAAACACCCGGATTTAGACTGGAAAACTACAGTGTACTCATCTCTACATCCGATACTGAATTTGAGTCCTTCGAAAATCTCTGGACTGAAACTCTTACAGCCGATTTTGATCAAAACGTTTTTTACCTGAGAGAACTTGACCTCTCAGCATATGCCGGCGAGGAAGTGTATATAGCATTCCGCCACCATGATGTGTCAGATATGGATCGTCTCTTCCTGGATGATGTTTTTGTAGAGATAGTTGCCGATGAAGAACCTGAGGAATTGATTTATTCTATATCTATTTTCCTGAATGCAGGTGAAGTTGAGTACAAGTATTTTGTAGTTGTGGATGATCCCTCCTGGGACCTTGGTGAATGGACCGGTGGGGCCAACCGAGTGTTCATGGTGGAAGGTGATGCCACTGTAGAAGACATCTGGGGCGACAGACCCGATGATAATGGTGATGGCAAAGGTGACAAAGATAACGGACCCTTTGTTGTTACTTTCAAGGTGGATATGACCGGTGCCATGGTGGGCGAGGATGAAGAAGCTTTTGCTTTCGATCCGGAGCTCCATAAGGTGTTTATTGCCGGAAGTTTTGGCGGAGAAATCAACTGGAGCCAACCCGGCTCTAACCCATCGCTGGAAATGACAATAGGCGATACTGGCGTGGTTTCAGTGCCTGAAATTGCTGTTGAAACCAGCCATGTCAAACTTTTCCCCAATCCTGCCGGTAACCAGTTTACCATCAATTCTGATAATCGTATCAACCAGGTGGTTGTATACGATGTTACCGGAAGAATGATGGAAAACAGGCAGGTAGATGGTTTTGAGGTACGCATGGATTCTTCTGATCTCAACAATGGTATTTACATTGTAAGGGTTTATACTGATGCAGGAGTGGTAGTAAACAAACTCCAGGTACACAGATAGACCGATCTGATAAATTGTTAATAAAAAAACACCGGTTGCTGCAACCGGTGTTTTTTTGTTCATAGCCATTGCTGAGAAGGGTATAGACCCTGAGGAATTATGATGCATTGCAAAGCTGATGTATCCGATTATTGAGCAACAGATAATCAGAAAAAAAAATGTTACCTTTCGCCTTTGTTTTTGAAATCAACAATCAACTCATATGCAATATGTAAGGATCTGCCTTTTGCTTTCTATGGTCTTGTTTGCGCAAAGTGTATGGTCAAAGTCTCCGGACAACCCGAAAATGCATTTTTTAGAAGAAGAGAGAAACAGAGAAAAGGTAGAACGCGTGCTGATACACCTGCGCAACGTACCACAGGGAAGTAAAGCAATTCCAGGCTCCAGTGGAGTCGTAACTATTGAGCGCCGGCGTTTTAGTGAAGAGTCACAAACCCTGGATGCCATGGCCACTTTTTATGATGTGCCTGTGTACAAATCTTATACGGTAACAGGCAGGCACAAAAGCAGCAGCCTGGCATTTGACAACCCAACTGAGTTGTGGGGCATCTGGAAAGACGTGGAGATTTCCTCCGTAAGCAACGAAATGAGCTTTGTGCGAAATATGCCTTATATTCTTGATGTACAAGCATCCTATGTAAGAGCAAATTCTGCCAACCCCTCGCTGCAGAAAGGAGAAGAAATCTCCTTTGAGGTTATGCTTCGCAATCCCTCTTCTGAAAACTATAAAACCAGTGTGGTGTTGTTGCTCAATAACATTGGCTCCGGAGCGGTTACACGAATTGAAAAAGATGTACTTATTAAAGCTGAAACCCATCGCACTTATACACAATTAAGTTTTACTGCTGAAGAAGCAGGCGAATACCATTTTGCTGCGGGCATCTTTCTCAAACAAAGAATCAATGAATGGACCGATAGCTGGGATTGGTCTGTCAATCCCCTGTTTTTTGTTACCCCCGAGCATCGTACCCTTGATTTTGCGGGGTATTCATGGGATGTGAAAGCGGGATTTGGCAACCCGGGGGCAAATCTATGGTCCAATGATACGACCGATGTATGGGTAGACGAGGGTGGAAGGTTGCATCTTACTTTATCCCGAAAGGGAAACGGCAGGTGGTATGCTACAGAGGTTATTTCGAAGGAAACTTTTGATTACGGAACTTTTACTTTTTACCTGGAAGCAGAACCCGCCGACTATGACCCCCATGTGGTGGCAGGTGTTTTTCTTTACAGGGATGAACAGAACGAAATAGATTTGGAATTCAGCCGCTGGGGCGATAAGGAGAATTACCAGTTTGGAAACTACGTTATTCAGCCTGCAGAGCATCCGGGGAATCAGTTTCGATTTCCCGTGCTTACCAGTGGCACCTATACCACCCATCGTATTGTATGGAAACCCGACGAAATTCTTTTCAGCAGCTGGCATGGGCACTGGGATGAAGCGCCCGACGACAAAATTATTGCCCAGTGGCAATACGCCGGCAAGCATATTCCCGAGTCTAACGGGTTGAGACTATTCTTCAATCTATGGCTTTTCAGAAACATCGCCCCGAAAACGGATAAAACGGAAAAACTTACCATTGCAAGGTTTACCTATCAACCCCTTTCTTATGATAAGATAGAAGCTCCGTTTGATTTGCCAAAGGAAGATTGAATATCTTCTGATTTTTCTACCCCTTTGTTGTATAATTTTTCTATATTTATGTGCCTCAAAAGGGTATTGATATACGAATATCGTCTTTTGAAAAGGTGAATTAAACAAAGCGTCATTCTTATGGTTATTACTAAAATGTATATGCACCTTTAAAATCTAAATATCCAAACCTTATAAACAATGAAATTTATGAAATCAGATCTGGAAATTGCCAAGGCCGCAACCATGAAACCCATAACGGAGATTGCTTCCCGTCTGGGGGTGGAAGAACTTGATTTGCGCATGTACGGACGTTACATTGCCAAGTTGCCTTTAAAACTAATCGACGAAAATAAAATAAAAAACAAAAAACTGGTGCTGGTAACGGCCATTACTCCTACCCCTGCCGGAGAAGGTAAAACCACCACAAGTATAGCATTGACAGAAGGGTTAAACAAAATAGGGGTCAAGGCTACCGTGGTGATACGTGAACCTTCACTGGGGCCGGTATTCGGAATCAAAGGGGGTGCTGCCGGGGGTGGTATGTCGCAGGTGCTGCCAATGGAAGATATCAACCTGCACTTTACCGGCGATCTCTCGGCAGTGGAAAAAGCCCACAACCTGCTCTCTGCACTTGTTGACAACCACTTGCAAAGCCGAAATAACACACTCAATCTCGATCCCCGAAAAATTGTCTGGAAAAGAGTAATGGACATGAATGAAAGATCACTCCGGAATATCATTATCGGGATGGGTGGTCCCAAGCAGGGCATTCCCCGTGAAACCGGATTTGATATCACAGCCGCATCCGAAGTGATGGCAGCTCTCTGCCTGGCTAAAGATATAGAAGACCTGAAGGAGAAATTTGGCAATATTCTGGTGGGATATACTTACGATGATGAGCCCGTGTATGCCAAAGATTTTAACGCCCAGGGAGCCATGGCTGCTCTTATGAAGTATGCCATCATGCCCAACCTGGTACAAACCATTGAAGGCAACCCGGCTATAATTCATGGCGGACCCTTTGCCAACATTGCCCAGGGTACCAACACCCTTATTGCCACAAAAATGGGTCTTTCCCTTTCCGATTATGTGGTTACTGAGGCAGGTTTTGCTTCAGAACTGGGAGCTGAGAAGTTCCTGAATATCAAGTGCCAGTACGGTGGGCTAAATCCCAACGCCTCGGTAATTGTGGCCACCATCCGGGCTCTGAAATATCATGGAGGGGCCAAACTGGCAAGCCTTAAGGATCCCAATACCTCCGCGCTGGAAAAAGGTTTGCCCAACCTGGAAAAACACATTGAAAATATTCAGCATTTCAATATTAAACCCGTTGTGGCTATCAACAAATTTGCCACTGACACTGATGAAGAAATAAAAATAGTCATTGAGCGATGTGAAGAGCTGGGCGTTAGAGTAGCCGTGTGTGAAGGCTGGGAAAAAGGGGGAGAAGGAACTGTGGAACTGGCAAAATTGGTGAAAGAGGCCGCCGAAAGTTGTACCACTTGCTTTAAGCCTCTTTATGACTTTGGCTGGGATATTGAGAAAAAACTGCATACCATTGCCACCAAACTCTACGGAGCGGATCACGTGGAATATACCGTAAAGGCGAAGCAGCAAATGAACATGTTTGAGAAAATCGGACTGGATAAGCTGCCGGTTTGTGTGGCAAAAACCCAGAAATCGCTTTCTGATGACCAGTATAAACTGGGAAGACCCAAAAACTTTACTGTCAAAATCAGGGAGTTTGAAGTGGCTGCAGGAGCAGGATTCCTTATCCCCATTGCAGGTACCATCATGCGTATGCCAGGTTTACCCTCATTACCGTCAGCCGAAAAAATTGACATTGACAATGATGGTAATATTTCAGGACTATTTTAAAAGATTTTGTATCTCTTTGAGAATGCAGCCGGTGGAACAATAAAAGAGTCCACCGGCTGTTTTTTTATTATGTTTTAAGAAAGCGTAATTTAGCAGAAAGTTTGTGTACAGCCCAAAACTAAGAATACAAACCCACAATCCGGATACTATTGAGAACCATCCTTGCAATCATATCATTCTTTGTTCTGGTTTCCGGATTGAGGGCACTTCCTCCGGACAACCTGCGTGAATTTGAAATTCTTGCCGGGCAAACCCTTCACCAACTCGACAGCCTGAGTATCATGCCGGAAAGCTTTTCCATCCGGGGACCCGATGGGCTGCCGCTGGATGAAGCCTTCTACCAGATAGATTATGTAAGTGCCCGACTTCAACTGCGGGTACCGGAGTTTTGGAAGGAGGATATGCTGCAGGTGCGATTCAGGGTGTGGCCCCTCCAGCTGGCTGCTCCTGTTTTTGCCAGGGATACATCGCTCATTCGGCTGCCCGGGCCCGGCGAAGACCGCCTTGTGGTGCCGGTAGAGCCTGCATTTCCCGAGCATGGATTGCTGCGGTTTGAAGGGTTGCAAAGCAGTGGCAGTATTACCCGTGGTCTTACCCTCGGAAACCGGCAGGACCCGGTGCTTAGCTCCGCCATGAACCTGCAGCTCAGCGGCAGGCTAACGGATGATATCGACATCGTAGCGGTAATTTCTGACCAGAACATCCCTTTTCAGCCCGATGGCACTACACAGCAATTGCAGGATTTCGACAAGGTTTTTATCCGTCTGGATGGTTTTGGAGCGTCACTTACGGCCGGCGATTTTGAGCTGGAAAAACCTCCCGGCTATTTTCTTAATCTGGCCAGGAAAGCCCGCGGGGCAAAAATTTCCTTTGCAACAGAGGAAAATGATACCACCATTTTGGGCGGTGGCAGACTTACCACCACCGCAGCCGGAGCCATTTCTCGCGGTAAATATGCCCGAAACCAGATTCAGGGACAGGAAGGAAACCAGGGTCCTTACCGCCTTACGGGCAATGAGAATGAATCATTTATTCTTGTGCTTGCCGGCACTGAACGGGTTTTTCTTGATGGACGACCCCTGCAGCGGGGGATGGACAGAGACTATATTATCGATTACAACACGGCAGAAATCACTTTTATGGCTTCGGTGATGATTACCCGCGAAAGCCGCATTGTGGCAGAGTTTGAATATGCTGAACGAAACTATGCCCGCTCCATGGTATTTACGGGCGCTGAGCTTGAATACGAGAAAGCATCTTTCCGGCTTAACTTTTTCAGTGAACAGGATCATCGCAATCAATCCCTTTTTCAGGAGGTAACAGAAGAGAGGCGAGCCCTCATGGCTGCCGTGGGAGACAGCATCCACAGGGCTTTCGACTGGAATTATGACAGTACGGGCTTTTTTAACGACAGGGTAATGTACCGCCTTACCGATACCCTGGGGTTTGATACGGTTTTTGTCTATTCTACGGATCCCGAAAAGGCTGTTTACCAGCTGGGATTCAGTTTCGTGGGTGAAGGAAACGGGAATTACCGCCAGGTCAGCACTTCGGCCAACGGTAGGGTGTATGAGTGGATGCAACCCCTGAATGGTGTCCCGCAGGGAACCCATGAGCCCATTATCCAGCTGATTACCCCGAAAAATCATCAGATGCTTACCCTTGGAGGCGACGTGAAAATCACACCCCATAGCAAAGCATCCTTTGAATATGCCCTCTCTAACAGGGATATCAACCTGTTTTCCGATTTGCACAAGGACAACAACGTGGGGCATGCCCTGCGATTGGAGTTGAATGATAAACGACCGGCAAGGGCAGGGCAAACCGAAGGATGGACCCTGGCCAATACCCTCACCTGGGAGATGGCAGATCAAAACTTCCGTCCCCTGGAGCGCTACCGTGATGTGGAGTTTGAGCGCGACTGGAATATCGAGCCGGGTTGGAGCGCGGAGCAGGAGTACCTGCCCGGGTATTCCTTCCGTGCCGAACATCGGAAAATGGGAATGGCGGGATATTCTTTTCGCGCATACCTCCGGGGAGAACAGTACCGGGGATTTCTCAACAGTATAGATTCAAGGCTGCGGCTGGGAAGGAACCACCTGGAGTATTACGGGAGTCTGCTCAACAGCAGTGGTTTTCGGGATACAGATTTTTACAGGCACCGCACCCGCTATGTTCGGGATTTGCAAATTCTTCGTGCCGGGGTAGAACACCAGACAGAAAACAATCGCATTTATGCACAGTCAGCAGATACCCTGTCGGGAGTAAGCCGCCAGTTCAGCCAGTGGGAGTTTTTTATTGCCCAGGCTGATACTGCAGTTAATCAATACAGACTCTTCTACCGTGTCAGGGACGATGGTTTGCCGGTGGGCGATAATTTTGAAAATGCCGCCCAGGCCAGGGATTACGGAATCCAGTACCAATACCTTCGCAATCCCAACCAGCGTATTGGGGCGCAGCTTACTTACAGAGAGCTTGAGGTGATGCGCCAGCGCACTACCGGAGAGCAGAGCGACAAAAGCCTCAATGCCAGGGTCGATTATTTTTCCCGGTGGGGTAATGGGCTGGTCACTTCCAACATCTTTTACGAAACATCCAGCGGCCGCGAAAGAAAGCTCGAATACATGTATGTAGAAGTTCCGGCAGGGCAGGGAGTGTATGTATGGAATGATTATAACGAGAATGGTATCATGGAACTGGATGAATTTGAGATATCTCCTTATCCCGAAGAAGCCAACTTTATCAGGGTTTTTATCCCCACCGACGAATTCGTGCCCGTTTACTCCACAGCCATCAGTCACAGCCTTAATCTCGACCCTGCTGCACTGTGGCGCGAAGAGGAAGGGGTTTTGAAATTGCTTTCCCGGTTTTCCAACCGGCTCAACTACCGCATTGACAACAAGAAGCAGGGTGGGTTGCAGCCGGAAAATTTTAATCCATTTCTTTCGGATGTGGATGACAGTTTGTTGATCAGTCTCAGCGCAATGGTTCGCAATTCCATGTTCTTTAACCGGACACACCCGGTATACAGCATTGAATGGACCTTTCAGGATAACCGAAACAAAAACCTGCTGAGCAATGGGTTTGAAAGCCGTGTGATAAGATCCAATGCTTTGCGGCCACGATGGAACATTAGCCGGCGGGTTTCACTGCACGGGCAGGGAGAGTTGGGAGAGAAACGCAACGAGTCAGAGTTTTTCCTGCAGCGAAACTATCGCATTCGGTATTATCTGCTTGAGCCATCGGTGATTCTTCAGCCGGCAGGCAATATCCGTTTCAATTTTTCCTATGGCTACCAGGAACAGGAAAACCGTGATGGAGAAGAATTGGCAGCAACCCATAAACTGGCTGTAGAAAACCGCTTGAGCTTTCCTGCACGCGGCACAGTGCAATGGCGCTATCAGCTTTCATTTATCGACTTTCCGCATGATCCCAATACCCCTGTTGCCTTTGAGATGCTGCAGGGGCTGCGCCAGGGCACCAACCATATCTGGAACATCAACTGGCAGCACAACCTGAGTGCATACCTGCAGCTCAGTTTTCGCTACAACGGCCGCAAACCCCCCGATGTACCTGCCATACATACGGGAACGGTGCAGTTGAGGGCGATGTTTTGAGGTGGGATGGCTTTGCCCGGACTAACCTCTGGCAGCAGATGATTATTCTGTGCCGGTTGCCAGTTCAAGCGTAGCAAAACGACAAAAGACAGGTTCGCTGAATCCTTTGAGGAAAATCCGCATAAACCGGATGTCATTGAAACTGTTGATATTGCCAATGGTTTGCCGGTCATGATGGTCAAGGGGTATCTGAAACTGATACCAGCGGACGGTTTCTGTCTGGCCATTGGCCAATTGAACGTTAGCCTCTCTCACCTCGGAAATAAAGTTGTTCCCAATCTTCATATCTTCCGGCCTCAGGCTGACTCTGTATTGGAAATAGCGTTCGGTTTCGTTGAGCAAACCATCCTGGTTGATATCTTCTGTATTGGGTAAGAGTGTGGAATGGGTAGGGTAGGGTTCGGGCGACATGTCCGAAGTGGGACTGTTGCCTTCCAGCCCGTTATAGCGTTTATATCTTTCCAGAATACCTGCATGTATCTGGTCATGTTGACTGCCAAGAAAGTACTGATAGTCATCAGCTGCAGGGTCTTCCCACGCAAGCCGAAAGGCCTCAGAGTTTTCTCCGAAGTATGCCAAAATCTTATCCATAAAATTCTCCATGTAAAAGCTACGTTCATCTTCGGAGCTAAGACCGTTAAGACCGACATCCTGGTATTCCCGCGATGTTGAGCTATTGTCAAAGGTACGAACGATGGGTTGAATGGTGGGTACCCTGCCCCAGATGGTGGTGTCCACATCAATCACCAGACTTCCAACAGGCAGGCCATTCTCAAATGCTTTTTCTCCATCCCGAAGCACATCCTCTGATACATCTCCAAGATTGAAGTATAAATCACCCCCACTATGGGTGGGTTGATAGATAAAAGGATCCAGCAGCCAGAACTCAATGTGCGAGATATTCGCCTGAACAAGGTTTGTAGTGGTTTTGGCCCGCATAATTCCGCCCCAGCGGGTGCGGGGATCATTCAGTGTGCCGTCCACGGCCATGCCGCTGCTGTATTGGGAGCTTGTAACATCAAAATTGTACGGACCCCGCTCATTGGGGTAAAAAGCCATATTCAGCAAGGGTATGGGACGTGGGCTCTCTGCATCAGGCCATATTTCAGTGTTCCGCACTTTTCTTTCGTAGTGATTGGAGCGCTGGTCGGGATTGTTGGCAATGTGAGCAGGAGTTAATTCATTTACTTCCGTAAAAAGCCTGTCAATAATATACCAGGCAAATCGTGCGGAATTGAATCTGAAAGCAAGGTCATTGCTGAGAGCACCTTCGGGAAACATGTCCGGGCTGGTTTGATGCTGCGGGGTGGAAGCAATATGCCACAGTTTGGGGTCAGTAAGGCTGATGGAAGCATGGGCTTTCTCAAAGGATTCCTCTTTCTGGCAGCTTATAAAAACAAGCAACAATAAGGCAGCAATGCCCGCAATTCCTGATATCAATCTGTAAGGCTTTTCCATTTTGTTTGTGTTTTGAGTTTGTGTTTATTGTGTAAATTCCTTGAGCTAAAGCGCCTGTAGTTCAGATGGCTTCTGATAACTTTTTATCGGTTTATTCTTCCAGGTGCCCGCGTCTGAATAATGTGAATGAAGAATATTTATCATTGGTGTCCGGAAAAACGCTTTAGATTTAGCTTCGCCGCCACCAATCCCCACCCCGGCGAATATAAATGCCTGTCACCCCGAACGTAGTGAGAGGTCTGTCATCAACAATTTTCAATTTTAATGATTAACCGGACACCTGTGAATGCTTTTTCTGTTTTCCGCAGATAATACCGCTGATTAAGCGAAATATATTACATAATTAACAACAATTATTGTGCCAGTTGCGCGCTCTCAGATTGAATATGTTAAATTAATTTCAAAACGCCGGAGACTGCCAATTGTCAGTGCATGATGGCTGGTGTGTTCTGTTTGGTGGATTGACTTATGGAACAATTTGCCTATTTGGATGTTTAGATATAACCTTTTGCAAAAACAATGAAAAGTCAGCAGGATTTAACATATGATTTGATCGTTATTGGTGATGGATGCGCCGGTTTCCTGCTGCTGCACGAACTTTCCAGGTATCCCGCCTTTGCCCGTCAAAAAGTACTTCTGCTTGGAGAGGGCAAAGAACAGCATCGCTCATGGTGTTTTTGGGATACAGGGTTAGAGGCTCCGTTTCAACAGATGGTTCGGAAATCCTGGAAAGAACTTTCTTTCAAGTCTGATAACATCGATATTCGGCAGAATCTTGGAACTTTGAATTATTATTACATTCCTGGAGAATCCTTTTTCCGTTATTTCCGGGAAGATTTCATTCCTCAAAATCCTCATGTAAATTATCGCAGTGAAAAAGCGCTGGAGATAAACGGTTCAGATGGAGATTTTAAGGTAATAACCGGCAGTGCAGTGTATAAAGCCAAAAAGGTTTATAATAGTGCTTTTCTTGGGCAAAAGCCTTCCATTGATATCTGGCAGCACTTTCGCGGATGGTTTATTGAAACCGGGGAAGCCGTTTTTGATCCCGGGAATGCTGTTCTGATGGATTTCTCAGTTTCGCGCTCGGGAGAGAGTCGTTTTATGTATGTATTGCCTTTGTCAGAAAAAGAAGCCCTTGTGGAGTTGACCTGTTTCAGTCCCCAACCTCTTGAGATGGCTGAGTATGATATAGCCATAGAGGATTATATTTCTGCACAGGTAGGCCGGAAATATAAGATACTGGAAAAAGAATACGGGCAGATACCCATGCAGCAGGGGGTTTTTCAACTTGAGGGCACCAAGGGTGAAATCAACATGGGCACCCTTGCAGGAATGGCCAAGGCCAGCACCGGATATGCTTTTCAGCGTATTCGTCACGACAGCAAATTGCTGGCTGAAGCATACTTCACAGGCAGAAAGGGAAAGCGTACAGCTGAGAAGGGGCGGTTTGCCTTTTATGATTCTTTGTTGCTCTGGATTATCCGCTACCACCCCAAGGCCTCCAAACAAATATTTACCCGGTTATTTCAACGGAGAAGAATGGAACTGATTCTTCGCTTTTTGGATCAAAAAACCAACCTTTGGGAAGAGATCAACATATTTGCCAGGTTGCCTGTTTCAATTTTTCTTAAAGCGTTGTATTACAGATTTTCGGGAAAACGAATTGCTGAACCTGAAAAAGAACCTAAATTATTAAGGGAGTTACAAAATGTATAGTCAAAATATTTGGAAACAACTACCTCAGAAGAGGCTATGGGTTTTTATGGCGGGCTTCTCTCTTGCTTTGCTTCACCAGGTTGTTGGTGAAGTGCACCCTGCCATAGATTACACCTTCTTTGGCTTTTTTGTTTTATTGGTTGGCATACCCCATGGCGCCATAGATCATCTTGTTGAAGAAAAATATCATGCAATACAGAAAAAGTCTTTTTCCCTGGGCCGTTTTCTGTTGAAATATGTTCTGCAAATTCTGGCCTATGGCTTGCTTTGGCTTATCATGCCCGCTTTGAGCCTGTTGCTCTTTTTGCTCATTTCAGCCTGGCATTTTGGTGAGTCAGATATGCAGCCCGCTCCCCGCCACAGTTTATGGAAAGTAAACCAGCTGTTGCTGGGTAGCCTTGTGCTTTTCTATATCCTGATGCGGGAACCCGCTTTTACCGGAGACTTGATTTACCGTATTACCAGGGAAAGCAACCTTACCCAGGCAATATGGGCGTGGGCTGCATCCAATGCCGGATGGCTTTATGGAGTATCTGCGTTTTTTCTGGTGCTTACAGGTTATTTTGCCCAGCGGGCAGAACCTCTGCAATGGCAACAGTCAAAATGGATCAGTTTTTTGCTCATTATGGCATTGATTTATTTTCTCCCCCTGCTCCCCGCTTTTGCGTTGTATTTCGGAGGCTGGCATTCCTTAAATACCTTCGGGCATATGTCAGGATTCCTGGACAACAAAAAAACTATCTGGCAACTCTGGAAAGCGGCATTGCCTTTTACCCTTCTGGCAATTTTCTTTCTGGCTGTCATTGCTTATGTGTGGTCGACTCTTTTTAGTCATATTGACCCCCTGCCCATTTTATTTATCTTTATCGCCGTCATCACTTTGCCTCACCTTTTGGTAATGAATAAGATGTTTTCTGTGCGATAGTGAGCCCGCCAAAGTCAGCTTTAGCTTTGATATTT
>RECE01000180.1 GCA_007694165.1 Bacteroidota bacterium | reverse complement strand
ATATCTGTAAAACTCATAACCACCCAGCTTGACATTTTCACAGGGCTGACAACACCATTGAGATACCTGTTTTGATGACGCAATGCAAAATCCTTTACGACCAGATGCTTTTCGGGTGAGAAAAAGTCATTGGTTGAATATCCGTTGCTACGAAAAACAGAGAAAACACATGTTTTATAAGCTGCCCCAGATGGGGCAATACCCAGAAGATCGGCTCCTTTGTTGTTGGTATATATAAAATCCTGCAGTGTGGTATCAAATACCATAACACCATAGTGGAGACTTCCGTAAAGCTTGTCAAAAACTACGGCAATTTCCTTTTCGGTTTTGCCGTTCAGGCGCAGGAAGTTTTCGCTGGCAGGAGCGGTTTTCGTTCTAACAGAAACTGTGAGCGAATTGAGTTTAAGAATCAGGTTTTTCAGGAGTTCGGATACGATTTCAAGAAACTCTTCCTGGGAGGGATTCCAGCGATGCCCTGCCTTTTTTTTAAGCAATGCCACAAAACCGGAATTGTTGTTGTCGAAGGAGAGCGCTTTCTGTATAAAAGCATTACAACCGGTATCGCGAAATAGTTTGCTGTCGAAAGGATAACTGTCAGGAATATTATTGGTATTGCTAATCTGAAAACATGAGCCCTTTGTGCCGAACTTTCCCCATATCATATAGTCACTGAGATTGAGCTGCTGCAAACTTTTTATAACCGAAGGAAAGCCATCCTGATGCCACTCAAATGCAACCGAGAATGTAAGAACATCAGGTTCTGTATGAAAAATCAAAGCGCGGTCAGCTTCAAATACCTGGGCAATATCCCCAAGGTTTTCGGAAATAACTTTCCTTAAGATAGAGGCATCATTTACAACCAGGCTGCGAGACAACCTGAGGATAATGCGATTTTTGAGGCTTTCCTTTTCCAATGTTTTACAATTAATGCGATCCTTTTTCCAAAAAAATCATTTATCATGCCATTTTTGTCAGAGAAAGAACTCTCAAAAAAAATGACTTACTCAAAATATTTTATTTATTTTTAGCAATTTACAAATATAAACCTTTCAATAAGCTTTCAATCAGTAGTTTTTACCCGATCTTTATACACATTTTACTTGTTCGTTTTCAATACAACCAGTGAACGAATGCGAACAGTAATACTTTAAAAACTACTACAGTTCAATTATACATTGCTGTTTTTCAATGTATAAACCCCCATGGCACAAAATTGGCAATCAAAGACGTAAAAAAAACAACCACTCACTCCCAGGTTAATTATGGATAAGATAATAAAAAAGAAAAAATGGACTCCGCGCAAAATTGGCTCAATAGCAGCAATGGGAGTTCTTTTTGGTTTTATCGTTTACCTGCTCTTCTTTCGCGATAACAGCAGTCGATTGTATGTAGACAAAGACAAGATCAGTATTGCGGTTACAGAACAGGGAAGTTTTCAGGAATTTATACCCGTAGACGGTGTTGTACAGCCCATTGTAACCATTTTTCTGGATGCTGTTTTCGGGGGGCGTGTAGAAAAAATATTTGCGCGCGACGGTGCTATGGTTGAAATGGGTGACCCCATACTCCGTCTTAGCAATGCGACCATAGAAAAAGACTACATGTTTCAGGAGAGTCAGGCCCTGGAAGTCCTTAACAACTATCAGAATACCCGCTTGAACCTTGAACGCAACAAATTTACCCTGGAGCGACAAATGGCAGATCTGGAATACCAAAAAGAGATTGCAACCGCTGATTATAGAAGGAAAAAAGGACTTTTCGAAAAGGGGCATATTTCTGAAGAAGAATATGAAAACACCGATCGGGAATACAGGATCGCTAAAAGACGGTATGATATAGCCTACAGGGCCATGCTGCATGACTCTGTATATACTCAAACCCAGATGGTTCAAATCAGAGAATCGATAGATCGCATGCAGGATAACCTGCAAGTGCTCAATGAAAACCTTAAAAACCTTACCATCACTGCTCCTATTGCCGGTCAGCTTTCCTCTTTTCACCCTGAAATTGGAGAAACCAGGCATTCGGGTGAAAACCTGGGACAGATAGATGTTCTGGATGGATTCAAGCTCCGGGCACGAATCGATGAGAGATACGTAAACCGTACCTTTATAGGTCAAAGGGCACAGTTTGACTACGCTGGTCAAAACTATCAGCTTGAAATCCAGAAAATATACAGCAATATTACGGCAGGAGCTTTTGAGGTCGATCTGTTTTTCAGGGATAGTGTTCCCAACGGAATAAGAAGGGGTCAGACCTTGCAACTACGCCTTGAATTCAGCGGTGTTGCAGACGCCATAACCATACCCCGCGGAGGATTTTACCAGGAAACCGGAGGCAATTGGATATATGTGCTCGACCCATCGGGTAACCAGGCAACCAAAAGAAGGATAAGGATTGGAAGACAAAACATTCATCATTACGAAGTGCTGGAAGGTTTAATGCCCGGCGAACAGGTTATCGTATCTTCCTATGATGTATTTGGAGGAAAAGAAAGACTGATTTTCAGATAAAAAATTTATAAATCCACAAATTTTCACTATTTTCAAGTTTTCTCACACAAAAAGCAATATCATGATCAAAACTGTAGATTTAACCAAAGTTTTTCGCACCGAGGAGGTGGAAACTACCGCACTGAACAAGGTCTCTTTTGAAATCAAAGAAGGTGAGTTCGTTGCTATCATGGGCCCTTCCGGATGCGGAAAATCAACATTACTCAATATTTTAGGGCTACTCGATAATCCTTCAGGTGGTCAATACCATTTTCTTGACAACGAGGTTTCCTCCTATTCAGAAAAACAAAGAGCAAATCTGAGGAAAAAGAACATTGGTTTTGTATTCCAGAATTTTAACCTTATTGATGAGCTTAGCGTGTACGAAAATGTTGAGCTTCCTCTTATTTACCTGGGGTACAGCTCTTCTGAAAGAAAAAAAAGGGTTGAAGAGGTATTGAGCCAGATGCAGATAATGCACCGCAAAAACCATTTCCCACTGCAACTCTCGGGAGGGCAGCAGCAAAGGGTAGCAGTAAGCAGGGCAGTAATTGCCAAGCCACATATTATACTGGCCGATGAACCCACCGGAAACCTCGACTCTACCCATGGAGATGAAGTGATGAACCTGCTGGAGGAACTCAATAAAAACGGCACTACCATTATCATGGTTACTCACTCTCAAAGAGACGCCTCCTACGCCCAAAGAATTGTCAGACTATTTGACGGACAAATTGTTACTGAAGACAAGGCCACAGAATTTGTTCTGACCTCCGTGTCTCAGAAATAGCATTTACCTGCACATCGGGTTGTTTCAACCCTTAAGCAACCCGATGTTTATGTGCATTTGATTTTCATTACCAATAATCCTTTTCTTTAGGAAAATGATTAGAAACTACATTCTTACGGCCTGGCGAAATATAATGCGCAGCAAGTTATATGCTGTGATTAATATTTTTTGCCTTTCTGTGGGAATCACAGGAGCCATCCTCATTACTCTGCTGCTTTCGCATGAGTTATCTTACGATAAACACCATGCTAATCACAAAAACATCTACCGCATAGAAGGGTATTACACCCTGGGAGGCAGTACCAGCTATTTAGCTATTACGGCTACCCCCCTTGGTCCGGCATTGAAAAAAGAGTTGAGTGGCGTAAAAAACTATGTAAGGTTTCAGGAAACATCCAACCTGGATGTCAGAACCCGGCATGCAGAATTTATTGAGAATGACTTTTTTTATACGGACTCAACCATTTTTGATGCTTTTACTCATGAGTTTGTTGCAGGTCAGCCGGCTGGCGCACTTTCGGAGCCCAACACCGTAGTTCTTACAAAATCTGCCAGTCAAAGATTTTTTCACCATACACAAGTGGTTGGTGAAATCATCAGGATTAACAATGAACCCTTTACCGTTAGCGCAGTGATTGAGGATGTGCCACTAAACTCACACCTGCTTTTTGAAGGTCTGATTTCCATTGCCACGCTCCCTGAAGCTTACTCCATCCACCCGAATCTTTTCTGGAGTATTCCGCTAAACTATACCTACCTGCAGCTTTACGATGATACAACCATTGAAAGCATCCTGAACAACCTGGATGGACTTCAGAGGAAATACATAGAACCCTCGGGAAACTTGTTGTCAGCCTCTGCCGATTTTACCGCCACTCCCCTGGCAGACACCCGCTTTAAAAGCGTTCAAATGTCTCCCCCAACAGCCAGCAAAACCTCCCTGCTTATTTTACTGGCAGTGGCTGTTTTTCTGGTGATCATCGCGGCTGCGAATTATACCAATCTTGCCACTGCACGCATATCTCTAAGGGCAAAAGAAATCGGGGTAAGGAAATCTGCCGGAGCGACCACAAACCAGATTTTATGGCAATTCCTCTGTGAATCCCTGATAATGGCATTCCTGGCCCTTATACTATCGCTGTTATGGCTGGAAATAACACTGCCTGGCTTTAACAATCTTGCTGACAAGTCTTTTCATATTGCAGATATCCTGCAGCCCTCCCTCTTGCTGCAAATTATCCTGATTACTGCTTTGTCAGGACTGATAGCCGGTGCATACCCTTCTTTTATTTTAAGCCGAATGAACCCGGTGAATATTTTAAAACCTGTTCAGCATAACCGAGGCGGCTCCGCAAAACTCAGAAAAACACTGGTGGTTTTTCAGTTTGCCATTTCTGTAATGCTCATTACCGGCACTTTAACAGTAAGAGAACAGCTGCACTTTCTGCAAAACAAAGATATGGGGCTTTCGGTAACCCATCGCCTGGCTCTGTTGCTATCGGAAGAATCGGACAACGATAGAATCAAACGCATTGAAAACAGGATTGCCGAGAATCCTCACATTCTGGCCACTTCTAAATCCATATCCGTTCCCGGGGGTGGTTTCAATACGGTAGCTGTTCAGGCAGAAACCAAAGTGGGGTTTTATGACGGCAAAATTGCTCACAATGTAGTTGACGAAACCTATATTGACTTTTTCAATATTGAGTTGATTGAAGGTCGCAACTTCAGAGAAGACTCTCCTGCAGATTTTGGCCGCACAGCTATCATTAATGAATCGGCAGTCAGGTATTTTGGATGGCAGGACAATGCACTGGGAAAATCAATAAAATGGCAGTTTGACCAGCATGGTGTGCCCCAAACAAATCTAAAGGTTATAGGAGTCATGAAAGACCACAATTTCCTGAGTCTCAATAATCCTGTATCCCCTATCATGCTTCAGCTTCCCGGTGAAGAGTCCACATACAATTATCTTAGTATTCATCACAGTGAAGAGAAAAGCCGGGAAGTCATCCGGTATTTGGAGAATTTTTTGCGAAGCGAGGAGCCCGATCTGCTTCCCAACATACATATTATCCGCCACGGTTATACGGAGCAATTCGGCTATGAAGAAAGACTGGGCACTCTTTTTGGTATTTTTGCCGTGGTCTGTATTCTTGTTTCTTTTTTGGGCCTGTTTGGGCTGTCTTCTTTCATGGCAGAACAAAGACGCAGAGAGGTGGGAATAAGAAAAGTACTGGGTTCGTCGGGCAGAGGAATTCTGGGTCTTTTTATCAGGGAATTTGCCATACTGATTTTAACAGCCATTCTTATTGCTGCACCCATATCATGGCTTTTGCTTCACAACTGGCTTGACGAATTCGTTTACAGAATAACCATGACTCCGGCGCCTTTGCTTTTGGCATCCTTGTCTGCAATAATTATTGCCTTGTTTACCGTCAGTTACCATACCCTCAAAACCGCCCGAATGAATCCTGTTGACACATTGAGAGCAGAGTAACTTTGTGTATTGCATGCATTGGACTGTTGTACACCGGCAAAATTCACGGCAATAAAAAAGCTGTTGTGATAAAACCACAACAGCCAAATTTTCAGTTACAGGCAGAATGCCAGGATTATCAGACTTTCTTCGCCTCGAGTTCAATTTTAACCCCTGCAAGCGCTTTGGAAACAGGGCAGTTTTCTTTAGCGCCGTTGGCAATTTCATTAAACTTGTCATCCGCAATTTCGCTTACTTTCACACGGGTTTTAAGTAGAATGCCGGTAATAGCAAAGCCACCTTCATTTTTGCCCAGAGTAACTTCTGCTTCTGTTTCTATTTTTTCCGGGGTAAAACCACCCTGATCCAGGGCATGAGAAAAGGCCATAGAAAAACAAGCCGCATGAGCCGCTCCTATCAATTCCTCCGGACTGGAGGCTGATTTATCATCTTCAAAGCGTGTTGTAAATTTAAGCGACCCCACATGACCGCTGGTTTTAAGGGTATATTTTCCGTTTCCTTTGGGGAGATTTCCTTCCCAATATGCGCTTGCATAATGTTTACTCATGGTTTACCAGATTTTTAGGTTACTATTTTTTTTCAGGCTATTGATGCCTTAAGGTTTAAAGCAGTAATACTGCTTCAAGAACATTACATTAACAAGAACCTCTACGAATTTGTTTATCAAAATGACTAAAGAAATCTAACCCTGCGAATCAGTTTTCCCGCATTTCGGTAATCCTTCCATTTTGAAAAGTCATTCTGCGAATCCGTTTGCCACTGTTGTCGTAAATCTCCCAACGCCCCTGCTTAACCCCGTCTACATATCTTCCCTCTTCTCTTTTCCTTCCGTTTTCGTAAAATGAAACGAAGTTTCCGTGCATTCGGTTATCCTTAAAATGTTGCTCCCTTATCTTCCTTCCTCTTTCATCGTAGAAAAACCATAACCCCTGTTTCATATTGTTTTCATAATTGCCTTCTTCCATCATTTGCCCGTTAACATACCATTGTTTGAAGGGTCCGTGAAGCAGACCGTTCTGGTAATGCGCCTCCCTGTTACGGTTACCATCTACAAGCCAATGGGTTGATTTGCCATGGCGCACACTCTCCAGCGAATCGGGAATAATACGGTAGGCAACCTCGTATCGTTGGCGACCGTTTTCGTGCCATCCTTCCCAAATGCTGTCCATTCGGGCCTGATCAAACCTGCCCCGATCACGCATATTACCGTTTTCGTACCAGCTGGTCCAGATTCCATGCTCTTTGTCATTAACAAAGGGTCCTTCGTGGCTCTTGCGACCTGACTCATACCATACAGTCCATAATCCAGCTCTTTTGCCGTTGTCAAATAAGCCCTGCCGCAGCTTTTCTCCGGTGAGGTAATAATACGTCCAGGTTCCATGCTGAACTCCATTCTCAAAATCGCCTTTACTGGCCACCTTGCCATTTTCAAAATAAAAAACCCAGGTGCTGTCACGGAGGTTTTCAACAAAATTCCCTTCCATTTCCTTTTCCCGGCTTTCAAACCAATAGCGGGCATAGCCATGCAAATTGTTTGTTTTATAACTGCCATCAAACTCTTTCACACCATCCTCAAAAAATCTTTCTGATGGTCCATGGCGCAAATCGCGTTCAAAAAATGTTACTTCTTTGGGCGAACCATCTTCGTAGAAAAACTCCCACTTTCCATCCTTTTTACCATTTTTTATCCCTCCCTGCATTTCGAGCTGACCACCGGGAAACCAGGTGCGGCTGGTGCCTGTATCGTGCTCCAGTTCTGCCCATCTTTCACCATCCTCATACCAGAACTTCCACAAGCCACGTTTTTCGTCGTTTTTATAAATCCCTTGCGACCAAAGCTGTCCTGTCAGATAATAGTAAAAGTAATCACCGTTTTTCAGACCTTCTATCTTTAACCCTTTCTCTCTAAGGTTTCCATTAGGATACCATGCATGGAATTCATGGGTGTCATAATCAAGGGATTCCTCCTTAATTCCTGTTTCGGAGAATGATACCCACAACCCGGTTCTTTCATCTTCAACATAAACACCTTCCTCCTTAATATTCCCATTTTCATAAAAATAGGTCCAATGGTCGGTTTTTCCATTTTTCCCCCATCCTCCCTGCTGGCTAATTATACCATCGGGATAAAAGCCGGTGAAGACATCATTGTCATAATCAACCTGGTAAGCTTTGATTTCCTCATCAACGAAATACTCCCATGTGCCTTCTTTTTTTCCCATGGAATAATTACCCTGTTTTTGCAGCTGGTTGTCATGGTTGTGGTATTGCCAGAAGCCATTTTTCTGACCCTCGCTGTAAGGTCCCTGGCCAATAAGCTCACCATCCTGCAGGCTTACCGAAGGGGTGGTTTGCCCATGTGCCAATGGAGCGAAAAAGAAACCAGCGGTTATCATTAAACCGGCAAAGAGGAGAAATAAAAGATTTGAAACCAGGATTTTCATTTTAGAAGTATAAATTTTTGAAGAAAACGAAATAATTGGTGCAAAATTATAAAAGCCTTTCAAAACCAACACCATAATAAAATAAAATATCGCTTAGCAGAAAGTTTTTTTATGATACATAAAAAAACCCGGCAAATAGATTGCCGGGCTATACATTAGCATCAGTAAAAGCAAATCTTACATACCTCTAACCTCACCTCTGGTGGTGGAATAATTGATATTAAGAGCGTTTACAAGCCTGAGTTCCTGCTTTACATCGGTAACGATACCCATTTTAGTTTCGCGGTCGATTTTCATGGAGAAAATCATGATCGGTCTTTCGTTTTCGGGTCTTGCCTGTCTTTCCGATTCAACAAATGAAGCTATTTCATTGAGACTGGCAAAGGTATCATTGAGCTGAATTCTCGGTTCCGTTCCAAAAATATTGCTTTGGAGCGGCGAACCGATGTAGATAAAGCTCACCAATGATTTGCGTTCGAGTTTTTGTATCTCGGTTGCAGGCGGTAGGGTATTCCTTACAAATAGCGTTGTTTCGCGCATTGTAGTGGTTACCATGAAGAAGAACAGTAGCATAAAAATAATATCGGGCAAAGAAGCCGTATTAATTTTTTGCGACGCGGGGGCCGAATCTTTTCTAAATCTTCCTTTTATTAACATTATCTACCTCCTATATCTTTAGGTTCTGCTTCTGAAATTGCCATAGGCACAGCTTGCCTGATAGCAGTTACAAGATCCTGATCTGTGAGTTGGTCGAATCTTATCCCGAATTTCTCGCGGGAAAGATCGTTGCGAATATCATTAATGGCAGCGGCAAGTTCGTTTTGCACAGAAATGTACATTTCGTAAGATGTACCTCTGTCGTTTTGCAGGGAAATAACCCCCCTTGAAACTTTTACCTCGCCAAGGTTATCGATAGTACGCGTATCTATCACAGGCTTAGTGGGATCATTTTCAGCGTTCAATAGCCATCTTTTTGTTTGCTCGCGCAAAGTGCGAACAGAACTAAGCTCTCCCTCTACCAGCAACCTGTCATTTCGGTCAACCAACACCACAAACACGTTACGCTCACGTACCGGAGGTGGTGGGGGTTGATTGGGGTCGATGGGAGGAGGCAACAGCCTTCTTAATCCGGTGTCAACATCCATTGTAGTAGTTACAAGGAAGAAAACCAGCAAAAGAAAGGCAATGTCCGCCATTGAACCGGCATTGATTTCTGGGTTCATTCTTGCCATAGAGAGTTCTCCTAATTTTTTATTATCTGAATAATTTAGATACTTCTGTGTAAATAGTAGCGATGATTGCCAGTCCTATAAACAGGAATGTCGCATGTATTCCGCCACCAATAATCCTTGAAACGGTTTCTGAAGTAACAGGAATCGCTACATCAAGGTAAAGCTCTGTGCTTGCCATGGCATATCCAATAAAAAATACTGCAACAAGAGCAACAATACCAATCAGAGCACCTTTAGCTTTTTTAAAGTTGACAATTAGTTGAAATATCGAGAAAAAGATGACCCCCAGGGCTGTCAGGCCCAAAAGGACATAAGCCAGTATGAGGCCAATATTGATCAAAGAGTCAGTCATGGTACAGTTTTTTATTTATTATACTTGATAAGAATATCCATGAAAGAGATAGTAGCATCTTCCATTCCGTTTACAATAGTATCAACTTTAGATACGATGTAGTTGTAAAAAATCTGAAGAATAACAGCAACGATAAGACCGAATACTGTAGTCAAAAGAGCAACCTTAATACCGTCGGCAACAATGGTGGGTGAAATATCACCAGCTTGTGCGATAGCATCAAAAGCAGAGATCATACCGATTACTGTACCCATAAACCCAAGCATAGGAGCAATCGCGATAAAAAGCGAAATCCATGTAAGGTTCATTTCAAGTTTACCCATCTGAACGCTACCATAAGAAACAACTGATTTTTCAACCACTTCCATTCCTTCGTTGTAACGGTCCAGCGCCTGATAGAAAATACTGGCAACAGGTCCACGTGTGTTTTTGCAAAGATCTTTGGCAGCGTCAATACCACCACTTTGAATAGCATCTTCAACTTTGATAAGCAATTTGGTAGTGTTGGTACTGGCAAGGTTCAGGTAAATGATCCTTTCAATACACAAAGCAAGACCCAAAATCAAAGTTAAGAGAACAATACCCATAAACCTGGCATCACCCTCAATAAAACGCTCTTTCAAAACGTAGTGGAAGTTTTGATCTTCCGCATCTTCCGTTTCTATAGCCATACCGGCTACATCAGCAGGGGAAACTTCTTCAGCTTCTGTTGTTTCGACTACTTCAGTTTCGGGTGCCTGCTCGTCTTGCGCATACACACTGGATGTTAGTCCGAAAGTAAGCATTCCTGCTATGGTCAAAAAGACAAATAATTTTTTCATAGTAGATTCAATTGGTTTTGTTTTGACTGTAAAGTTAATTATTATAATTTGCAAAGATTAAAAAATAGCACTCTTGCGGAGAGAGAGGGATTCGAACCCTCGATACCCTTGTGAGGTATACACACTTTCCAGGCGTGCGCCTTCGACCACTCGGCCATCTCTCCTTTGATAAGTCTTATGCTTAATAATATGATGCGTTTTTCAGGGTGCTAAAATACAAAAAAAATGAAACATAACTAACAAACACTGAATTTTTACCTTGTGACAAAATATTTGTATTTAAGGTGTCCGAATTCCTGGCTGTTTGTTTCCAAAAGTTCCTAAGGCCTGATTAACTGTCTGTTGCAGGGATATTAACAGCGAATGGTTAAAAAGAATTGATGCAACTGCTGATTTACACCCCATTTCTTGCATAACTTTAAAGCAATCTTTTTTTACCAATTGAATGAAAATATCAGTTCTATGTCCCTTAAACGCTTTTAAACAGCCCATATTTTATGGAAAAAATAAATTTAGAAAAAAAGAAAGCTTCCCGGTCCAAGTCTACTTCCCCAAAAACCACTAAAAAGAAGGGAGAGTGCAAGATTTTCGTCATAGACACCTCCGTTATATTATATAATCATGATGCCATTATGAGCTTTGAGGACAACGATGTTGCTGTGCCCATCACCGTTCTTGAGGAGCTTGATCAGTTTAAAAAAGGAAATGACACCAAAAACTTTGAGGCCAGAGAATTTACGCGCAAACTCGATACGCTTTCAAAATCCACTTCTTTAAAAGACTGGGTACCTTTGGGAAACCCCAAAGGCGGTAGAATCAGGGTGGTGATGAATAAACCCAACGGGCTTGACGCCACACAGGTTTTTGGCGAAGACAAGCCCGACCACCGTATACTCAACACGGCGCTTTATCTGGCCCGGGAAAACCCTGAGCGACGGGTAGTGCTGGTTTCAAAAGATATCAATTTACGGATTAAGGCCAAGTCGCTGAATATGGCAGCCGAGGATTTCGAAACGGGAAAAGTTAAAAATGTTGATGAATTATACTCCGGGAAAAGCGAGGTTATCCTGCAGGAAAATACCGTTATTGACTTACTGTATGAGAAAGGCAGTTGTAACCCTGCATTAGCTGACCTCAAAAACCCTTTGCCCAACCATTACTATATTATCAAGAGCAGCAACAGCTCGGTTCTTGCATATTATAACCCCATTACCAGGCTGATAGAAAGAATTGACAAACGTACCATTCAGAAAATCACTCCCCGCAATGCCGAACAGGTATTTGCCCTTGACGCCATCCTAAACCCCGACATCAAGCTGGTAACGCTACAGGGTGTGGCAGGAACCGGCAAAACCCTGCTTGCACTGGCCGGTGCGCTGGAACAACGCAATAATTATGAGCAGCTCTTTGTGGCGCGTCCTATTATACCCTTATCCAATCGGGATATAGGATTTCTTCCCGGTGATGTGAATTCCAAGATCAGCCCTTACATGGAACCTCTTTATGACAATCTGAAGTTTATCCATTCACAGTATCGCGAAAAGGACAAGGAGTTCAAGAATATTACTGAGGCGCTGGACAAGGAGCATATTGTTGTAGCTCCCCTGGCATATATCAGAGGGAGAAGCTTATCCAACATTATCTTTATCATTGATGAGGCTCAGAATCTAACCCCCCATGAAGTGAAGACCATTATTACCAGGGCAGGGGAGAACACGAAAATGATTTTTACCGGCGACATTTTCCAGATTGATACACCTTACCTTGACTCGCAGAGTAACGGGCTATCCTATCTTATCGACAGGGTGAAAGGGAATAAGATTTACGCGCACGTAAGACTGGAGAAAGGAGAAAGGTCGGAGCTGGCCAACCTGGCCAACAACCTTTAGGAATACAGCCAATATGTATTTTGCAGCTTTACAACGATTACAAGACACTCTTACTATCCTACCCTATCATTGATAAGGTTATGCGGGTTGGCAAGCCCGGCTATTCACTGTATATTACTGTGGTTACAGTTTGCCCCACAACATGCAATGTGTTTTTATCAATGTTATCCATGTTGTCTTTTACAGTGTGCCAATAGTCGAAAAAACCATGAGGTGTATGATCTCTTTGATCAATAATATTGATAACAGGAATGTTTCTTATTTTATTGATGTAATAGTGATCATCAATTATATATCCACCTTCCCTGTTAAGAAAGGAATGTCCAAATCCCTCGCGCCGTGCTATTTCCCATACTTTTCTTACAATGTTGGGAGCATACATCATCGAGTATCCTTCGTGTTTAAAGGTGGCATTTTCTGCACCTACCATATCCAGCAAAATCCCGAATCGTGCAAAGTAATCGGATTTATGGGGATTGTTGGCCCAAAATTGACTTCCCAAAGCCCAGCTGTCTTGATCAGGAACATTCATCAGGCGATGCTTCCCATAGTCTTCAGCATCAAAAAAGATGATATCGACGCCTACGTTGGGGTTTGTCTCGCTCAGCAAACGTGCAATTTCAAGCAATACACCAACACCACTGGCTCCATCATTGGCTCCTAAAACGGGTTTATAATGATTGGCCGGATCCGGGTCATGATCAGCCCAGGGTCTGGAGTCCCAATGCGCACATAACAGGATTCTGTTGCGGTTGTGTGGTTGAAAGCTGCCAATAAAATTCCGGGCATTTAATATGGTACCATCAAAAGCACGCAACCTTGCAGTTTGCACGTACACCGTATCAGCAAATCTTCTCAGGCTCTGCTCCAGCCAGTCTCCACATTCCCGGTGGGCATCGGTGTTGGGCACACGGGGCCCAAAAGCCACCTGTTTCTCCACAAAACGATAGGCCGAATCGGCATTAAAAGTGGGTATTACAGGCGCGGCTATGGTGGTCCTCTCCTCGCCCGCGGCTTGATTACTGTCACTACTCCCACTACCACAACCCAAAACCGTCAGAAAAAACATTGGCAACAAAAAATAAATCGATTTTATCATTTTCTTTGGATGATATTCAAATTCAGGTGAATAATACGTCTGCGTTCAGGAATAACAATCATTCCTGTTTACAAACCTAAAAATAATTTGCCAATTAATTCCGTTTGTTAACAATAATTTCATTCGCCATCAATGCTTGTTTTTTGGGAAGAAACCGCTTCCAAGTAGCTTCGCTTCTCCCATGTAGTAATTTCTGCATCAACATAGGCAGAGCATCTTGTTTGCATGCTTACTTCTTTTTATATTTTTAACCGTAATGTTTTGGTATAAAGGGACACTTATTTTATAACTTTAGCACAGGTTAACTAAACAGCATAAAAAGAACAGTTTGCGAGACCAGATAAACACTTATCCAATAGTATTGTAATGAACGCTAAACAAGTATCAATTGCCAGCAAGGTCAATCCTGAAATGTTAAGTTTAACCGACAAGGAGCGATTGCTCCTTTACGAAAAAATATTCTCCACACTTAATGCCATAGTTTTTGTTTTTGACTTAAATGAATTCCGTATGCTTTGGGTCAACGATGCTTTCAAAAAAATACTGGGATACAAAAAGTCTACAGATAGCATTCCGGAGGATGTTTTGCTGGATATATACCATCCTAATGATAGAAATCTATTGGCCGAGATGCGAAAATATTTTAAAAAAAACAAAAAAGGAACTTATACCGCCATTTTTAAATTTCGCAACAACAAAGGCAAATATGTTTGGTTATGCTCTGCTGCCAACTTATTCAGACACAATGCTGAGGATTCCGTATTTGAAATGGTGGGGGTATCCATCAGTTTCTCCAATAACCTAAACTATGGCAATAACCTGAAAATAGTTACAAGGGAAAAGCTGAAAGAAAGCAATAAAAGCATTATTGATCAACTCACCAAACGTGAAAAAGAACTTACACGTTACTTTGCCAATGGCAAAAAAACAAAAGAAATTGCCGAAATGCTGGGATTAAGTTTTCACACGGTAAACAACCACCGGAAAAATATCCTGAAAAAACTGGGTATGAATAATAT
>RECE01000312.1 GCA_007694165.1 Bacteroidota bacterium | reverse complement strand
GCAATGGATATGGGCACTGCTGCTATCTATTGCCGTCAGTTTTAACTGACGGACTTTAAAGCTTAATAGATCAATGGGCTTTAGCCCCATTATATTGTAACTGAAATAATTGCAATTCATAATTTAAAAACAACTCAATTATTTTTTAGGATTGGGGCCAAGGAAAATTTTCAGACTCCCTTTTTCAACCAAATCCTGGTGGGTGATGGTATAATCCCTTAAGTTTCGCCCACCCAGTTCCATCTTTTGGATGTAGATGTTTTCGGGGCTGTTGTTAACCGTTTCAATGACTATTTTGTCATTGTCATAATATTTCGGATCAAGATGTATAGTCACTTTGTCAAAAACCGGTGAACTGAGCGTGTAAACGGGATTTCCGGGCGTTATGGGATAAAAACCCATCATACCATACATGAGCCATGCACTCATGGTACCAGTATCATCGTTTCCGGGCAGACCATCGGGGCCGGCGCCAAAATAGGTATTGATAATGTTGCGCACATGTTTCTGGGTTCTCCACTCCTCCCCTTTTACAAAGTTGAAAAGGTAGGGATACCCCATGTTGGGCTCGTTGCCCATGTCGTAAAGTTCCTCATTGAAAACATACTCCAGCCTTTCCACAAAATTCCTTCTGCCGTGCAGCCTGATTAGTCCGTCGATATCCTGTGGGATGGCGAAGGAGTACTGCCATGAGCTCCCTTCGTGGAAACCGTGAACAGACTCAAAATTCTCGCCCTGCACAGGGTCGAACCCGGGCATAAAGCTGCCATCAGCCAGCACAGGGCGAAGCAAACCATATTCTTTGTCAAAGTACTTTTTGTAACCCAGTGAGCGCTGGTAAAATTTGCGATGATCGTCACTCTTCCCAAGAGCTTTTGCCAGTTGCGACAAGCTGTAATCGGCTACATACAATTCAAGTGCCTGCGCCACACTGTTGTCGTAGGGCTTTTCGAACGGAACAAAGTAATGTTTAGCATAAAAATCATTTTCGGGTCTGATGAAGTTGTTTTTGCCTTCCGTGGTGGCAGATTTGATCATGGCTTCATAAGCTTTTTCCACATCAAAATCTCTGAGTCCGCGCAACCAGGAATCGGCAATCACTATCAAAGCCGGATCGCCCTGCATTACGTGGGTTTCGCGGCTGTACAATTCCCATTTGGGCAGCCATCCCCCTTCATCGTACATCATGAGCATGGAGTTGATCATGTCGATTTGATTTTGAGGATACACCAGTGTCAGCAATGGATGAACAGTGCGGTAAGTATCCCACAGCGAAAATACAGTGTGCCGGTTGCCGTTGGTAATGGTGGCCGTTTCGGGCGACTCCATTGCAGGGTACTGCCCATTCACATCATTGAATACGGTGGGATGGATAAGCATGTGGTACAATGCGGTGTAAAACATCACTTTATCATCATCCGTACCCCCTTCCACTTCTATGGCAGAAAGTTTTTCGTTCCACTGATTGAATGCATCCTGAGCAATCTTTTCCAGGTTAAAACCATCCTGTTCAGCTCTCAGGTTCTCACGGGCATTTTCAATACTTACGTAGGACACCCCTACTTTTACTTCAATGACCTCACCGGCTTCCACATCAAAGGTATACCAGCTGCCAATGTCATCACCGGCCATTTCGCGATGGTAGGTTTCGTATACTTTATATTGTCCGCTGGTGGTTGACCATTCGTGTCGATACCCCGGAAGCCTGGGTTGTTTTTTCCAGTAGCCCCGACGATTAGCGGGTTTGCTGAACTCTGCCACGAAATATACAGGAAAAACTGCTTCTTCATGATAGCAGAAAGTCCCCAGCAGTTTGTACCCTTCTATTTCGGTATCAGAAACCATTTTTACGAGAGCCCCTGATTCGTTGGTCAGGCCTTGTCCCAGGTTGAGCAAAATGTTTGCCTGTCCTGGCTCATTGAAGGTATAGCGGCTGATTCCTGACCTGTGGGTCACAGAGGCTTCCGCATCAATATTGTATCGGTCAAGATGGGCGCTGAAATATCCGGCTTTGGCGATCTCATTGCTCATAGAAGTGGCATAGTTATTAAAATCCACTTCCAGCTCTCCCATGGTGGGCATAAGAATGATACTGCCCAGGTCAGGACAACCCACCCCGCTCAGGTTGACATGGGTAAAACCCGTCATCATTTTATTGTTGTAAACATAGGGGTTTGAGCACCAGTTGTCGGTGTTGGAATATTCATTGCCTTCCAGGGGTGCCACATTGAACGGCACAACAGAAACCATCCCAAAGGGCACGATGGGCCCCGGAAAGGTTGCCCCGTAGTTGGTGGTGCCGATGAAGGGATTGACCCATTCGGCGGGTTGTTGTGCCAATGTGGTTTGAGAGGCAATAACAAAGGTTGCGAGGGCCAAAGTAAGAACCCTTGCATATTTTTTTATCGTTTTGAATTTGTTTGTCAGACCCATATTTTTCATGTTTTATTTTTTTTCAATTGGTAACCGGCTAACCTGTTTTGAATTCCATTCCAATAATAATGTCATCCCTTCAGAGTTAATATTAACAATTTCTTGAAATATTATTTTCAGTGCTTGATAAGAAAACGTCAAGTGCAAGGCGGGTGAAGACTGAAAAACAGGAGTTTACTTTTCGTAAATGACTGTTTTGAAGACAAGCCCAACGAAGCAATTGGCGTTTTATGGCAAGCACTATTTAAATGCATCGGCCAGAGAGCGCACCTGCAGCAAATCAGCCGGATTAGAAATCGTTTCAGAGGTTTCAAATACAACCGTTTGGGTTTGCCCCGGAATCAGTTCAAAGAAATTATCGGTCCACCATCCCCGGGTTTCAGGGAAATGGAGGTACACATTCCTGGCAACCGTGTTGGTTTCCAGTGTTACTTCATACCCTTCTGCAACTTTTCGGCTTGCATAGGTTATGTCGGGTTTTATCAGTTGCAGGTTTTTGGGCAACTCGAAATAATGGTGATTACCGGCAAGGATCTCTCCATCACGCGTTAATGTGGCCATCAACACACTGGATTCCTTATTTGCTCCATTCAACA
>RECE01000011.1 GCA_007694165.1 Bacteroidota bacterium | reverse complement strand
CATCAATGGGGTTTATGAATACCCTTTGCGGGAAAGCTTCCTCCAGCCAGTCGATGCCATCGTGGGTGGAGTGCACCCGCGACATGTAATGATGACCCAGTGCCTGGAGCGGAAAGCGTTCAGCTTCTTCCCCAAATGGGCTTTCCCATTCCTGAATGTATTTGGGAACAGCAGGTATGGTATCTGGCTTGCCCATATCAAAAAGGGTTTTGGAAAACAGCTCCACCTTGCCGCTGGGCGTATTGAGCGGATGTTTTTCAGGTTCTTTGCGGAAGTTCATAAATGCCACTGCGGGTTTATCAACCTTCCTGGTAAAAACACCTTCATTCTTTTCAACCAGTGTATCCAGATCGGGAATATCCGGAAACCGGGTGGCACGGTATCTTTCCAGAGCCCATTCTATCCATTGTTTCTCTGTGCGGTTTTCTGTGTAAGATTCCCTGATACCAAAGCGTTCAGCCAGTTCGGCACATATCTGATAGTCACTTTTGGTTTCGTGGGGTGGCTCCTGAACTTTGGTGCCCATGATCACCTCATCGCCGTATTTCCATCCGTCCTGCAGCCCCCAGGTTTCCAGCTGTGTGCACACAGGCAGCAGCAGATCGGCAAATTTGGCTGTGGGAGTCATAAACTGGTCCTGCACGGCAATAAATTCAACCAGCGATTTATCTTTCAGTATTTTAGCCGAGCGGTTGGTGTCGGCGTGCTGATTGATCAGGATGTTTGATGCTACATTCCAGATGAGTTTGATGTTGTTATCGAGCTTCTCTGCACCGCGAACTCCGTCTTCGGGTCCCATTTCGGTTCCGCGAAGGATGGCTTCTGTCCACAGGAAAACGGGTATGGATTCTCTTACCGGATTTCGGCCTGTGGGGAAAACATTCCAGAACGGACCGCCATCGTCGGCCTGGAGAGCAAGTCCACCGGCCCAGCCGCCCGCAATACCCACATTGCCGGTTATGGCTGGCAGGATGCATCCGGCAATAACCACCTGTTCACCATAGGCACGGCGCTGCATGCCATAACCCTGGTAAAGTACTGCCGGTTTGCTGGTGGCATAATCGCGGGCAATCCTTACAATGGTTTCGGCAGGTACACTAGTAATTTCTTCAGCCCATTGGGGGGTTTTCGGGATACCGTCTTTTTTCCCGAGTATGTAATCCAAATAACTTTCTTCATCCTCGCATCCGGCAGGCATTTGTGTTTTATCAAATCCCACGCAGCAACGTTTGATGAAATCCTTATCGTGCAGGTTTTCAGTAATGATGGTATAAGCCATGGCACTCATCATGGCCACATCGGTGCCGGGACGGATGGGGATCCATTCATCGGCCAGTGCCACTGCACTCATGCTCATGCGCGGGTCGATGCAGATTACCTTTGCTCCGTTTTCACGGGCTTTTTTGATGAAAAATTCGCTGTTGGTGCCATCGCGCATTTCGGCGGGATTCCAGCCCCACATGATGATATATTTGCTGTTTACCCAGTCCTGGCGCTGGTTGCCTGTTACGGATGTGCCGTACACGTAAGGTGTAGCCCGTGAAATGCAGGCCCAGCTGTAACTGTTGTAATAACCCAGCGAACCGCCCAGCATGTTGCTAAGCCGGGCAGCGGTCTGCCGGCCGTTGATCTGGTTGTAGCTTCCTGTTCCGTAGGGTACCAGAAGGGCAGAATTGCCATATTTCTCTTTGACTCTCTTGATCTCCGATGCCAGTAAATCAAGGGCTTCGTCCCAGCTGATGCGTTCAAACTTACCTTCGCCGCGCTCACCTGTTCTTTTCATGGGGTATTTCAACCTGTCGGGGTGGTATTGCCGGCGGCGGTATGCCCTGCCGCGGATGCAGGCTCTCAGTTGCGGGTCTTCCAGAGTATCTCCCGGCCGGTCGTCGGTTTCTATGCGGGTAATCCTGCCATTGCTGATGTGCATTTTCAGCAGGCAACGCCCTCCACAGTTATGACCGGGACATGCAGCACGCACGATATAGGTATCTCCTTTCTGTTCAAGAAGCTCAACCGTATCATCATCCACTAAGCCCATGCAGCCAGGCAAAATGCCCGATGCAACAATTCCGCTACCCAGTAAAGTACTCAGTCTGATAAAATGCCGGCGATTCATTTTCCCGGGATCAGAACCCCGATCAGAAGAAATATTATTGTTTTCGTCTGTCATGACAAAGTTTTTGAATTCCCGAAAATAGGCAATTCATTTGCATTCCGGATATAAATCAGTGTTAAAACGCTAATTTATAAATGGATTAATTAAAAATAGTGTAGTTCAACCGGCCCAATGTGGTTTTGCCTATAGCTCTCTTATCCAGATATTACGAAAACTTACCAGATCGCCATGGTCTTGTAATCTGAGTGGCTCGTTCATACTGTGTTCAATATAGCGGGGTAGTCCTATAAACCGGGTGTCGCCCCAAAGCTCAACATTATTTTGCACGAGCACACCATTGTGTATTACGGTAATTCGCGCCGGATGTGTCACCCTTCCTTCTGCGTTGAAGCGGGGTGCCATGAAAATGATGTCGTAGGTTTGCCATTCGCCCGGTGGCCGGCAGGCGTTTACCAGTGGGATATGCTGTTTGTAAATGGAAGCAGCCTGACCGTTTGGATAGGTGGGGTTTTCATAGGAATCGAGCACCTGAACTTCATACCTGTCCATAAGGAATACTCCGCTGTTTCCGCGCCCCTGGCCTTCACCTTTTATAACATCAGGTGTGCGCCATTCAATGTGCAGTTGTACGTCGCCAAAGCCTTGTTTAGTGCGAATATCTCCTGTGCCGGGCTTAACTGTCATTACTCCATCTTTAATCTCCCATTGGGGAGAATTACCATTGCTGTCAGTCCAGTTATTGAGACTGTTGCCATCAAATAAAATAATTGCATCTGATGGGGGAGCAGTGCCCACAACGGGGGTCACAACCGGGGGAACGGGTTCCCACACATCGGTTACTTCGTGTTCGGGTCTTTGTGCCTGCATAGTTATGGAAATGATTAGAAAAAAAATAAATAAGCTGTTTTGAATGTAA
>RECE01000205.1 GCA_007694165.1 Bacteroidota bacterium | reverse complement strand
GCTGATGTTCAGCAACAAGGATGACGCTGAGCGGGTGATGAGAGTTTTGCCAAAGCGCCTGAACAAGTACGGGCTGAGCCTGCACCCGGAAAAAACCAGACTCATTGAGCTGGTCACCGGTCAAGGGAGCAAACCGGACACGTTTAACTTTTTGGGCTTTACCCATTACGTGGGTACCAGCCGCAAAGGCAGAGGTATTCTCAAGCGCAAGACTCAAAGCAAGAAGATGAAGGCATCACTGAAGCGGCTGAACGAGTGGATGAAGGCCAACAGGCACAAGCCTGTGGAGCAATTCATCGCCGAACTCAATCAAAAGCTTCGGGGGCACTACGGTTACTACGGAATCACGTTTAACAGCCGGATGCTGAGGAGCTATTATGAGCAAGCAAAGCGTCTGCTCTTCAAATGGCTCAACAGGCGAGGAGGCAAGCGCATCTGGTGGATCCAGATGGCTGAGTTAATCGACCACCGTATACCATTGGAGAAACCACGAATCGTTCATAGTCAGCTTGGAGCGAAACCATAAACTGAGGAACCGTATGCGGGAAATCCGCTCGTACGGGTCTGTGGGGGAGCGGGGAGGTAACGAACCGCTCTACCCGGAAACTATATAACTGTTGAGGAAATCTGTGCAAGTAATATAATTTTCCCCAGTTCAACGATTCAACAGTTACACAATTCAACAAATTTTACCCAACGAAGCATGCTTCTTGCGAAGTTGGGCCACGATTTAACAATTCCACAATACACCCACAGAGGCAGCAGATATGGCAACCGCAAAGTGATCGCAGTGGTATTACTCCAGGTGAAAAACGGCCATATTAAACTACCGATGGGTGATAAATTCATAATTGGCACAGACTGAAAACCGCAGGTTAGTTATATTTTGATCTAAGATGACGTTTATCTCCGCTTGAATGCCGAACTTTCCTTTTAAAAATTTCTGCCTTTTTGGAATGATTAATATATTCATTTCTGATATTAAGGCTAAAACCAAGAGGTAACAGTAATAAAACTAAATCTAATCTTCATTACCAGGTGTACCCAATGAGTTCTTTATCTAATGTAAAAATCATTAATCTTTCCAAAATCAAAGTACCGCGCGAGAATTTTAAAATCTCATAAATGTTATAGAGATCAAAATATAAGAAATGATATAAAATGATCCCGATCACAAAACCATTCATGCCACCAATAGAAGAGTACCAAAAATTCCTGGAAGGGATTTGGGAGCGTGAATACCTTACTAACAACGGACCGCTGGTACAGGAACTGGAAGTACGTTTGAAAGAATATTTAGGCGTCAATAATTTATTGTATGTTTCCAATGGCACAATTGCGCTTCAAATTGCCATAAAAGCATTAGGCCTCAAGGGGGAGATTATTACAACGCCATTCTCTTATGTAGCTACCACCTCATCCATTGTTTGGGAAGGATGCGAGCCGGTGTTTGTGGATATTGACCCCGATACATTAAATATAGATCCGGAACTTATAGAAACTGCAATAACGGAGAGAACCACCGGGATTTTGGCAACGCATGTATTTGGGAACCCATGTGACATTGACGCAATAAAAAAGATTGCGAATAAGCATGGCCTGAAAGTGATTTATGATGCCTCGCACTGTTTTGGTACAACTTATAAAGACAGATCTGTTTTTAGTTACGGTGATATCAGCACCACCAGTTTTCATGCCACAAAATTATTTCACACAATAGAGGGAGGTGCGGTTTTTACGGATGACGATGAATTAAACTATCGAATGAGACGAATGCGAAATTTTGGCCATGCCGGTTTTGAACAATTTGATGGAGTGGGTATTAATGGCAAAAACTCCGAGTTTCATGCAGCTATGGGTATTGTAAATCTGAACTATATTGATTCTATCTTTGAAAAACGTAAACAACAATCATTGTTTTATGAGAAGCACCTACACCGACCTGAATTTCAGATGATTACAATTCAGCCAAACTGTGACTTTAACTATGCCTATTTTCCGGTAATATTTGAAAGTGAACAAGTAATGCTTAAAGTTAATCGATCGCTTGTGAATAAAGGAATAGTTCCCCGCCGTTATTTTTATCCCAGTCTTGGTACATTGGATTATGTGATTAATGGTAACAATCCATTAGCAGATGATATTTCATCCCGTATTCTTTGTTTACCCCTGTATTATGAACTTAGCGAGGCTGAGCAGGAACTAATTTGCCAAATAATTTTGAGTGAGAAAAAAGAGTAAATCTATTAACGATGAAACACAATCAGTTTAATCCAACCTTTACTTTTTATAAAGAACCAGCAGTATTCAATAAATTTTCTGAAAAATCATTTTTGCAATATTGTCTTGGGGGAACTCTTTACATGCCTGGTACAAAAGATATTCTTGATAAAATCCTGAACAGGCAGCTTAAGAATTTAACATCTATGGTGATGTGTTTTGAAGATGCCATTAAAGCAGATGATGTTGCTCAGGCTGAGCAAAATGTATTGGGTCATCTTTCATCTTTACACTATGCTATCAAAACTAATAATTTGAGCTACGATGAGCTGCCGCTCATATTTCTCAGAGTCAGAAATACCGACCAGTTTAGAAAATTTGCCAAACAACTCGAGAAAAAGCATGCTCAGGTTTTATCAGGGTTTGTTTTTCCAAAGTTTTATTCCACAAATGCGTTAGACTATCTGAGCCTTTTGAAGGAACTTAACGAAAAGTTTGAATTCCGCCTGTATGGGATGCCGATTTTGGAAGGGCGCTCTATTGCCTACCGTGAGAGCCGCACCAATGAACTGACATTACTAAAAAGTCAAGTTGATCCATTCAAAGAGTTTATACTGAATGTGCGAGTAGGTGGTACAGATTTCTCTTCTATTTTTGGAGTAAGAAGAGGAATGAACTCTTCAATATATAATATTCTTACCGTACGCGATTGCCTGGCTGACATTTTAAATTATTTCAACCGGGATACTGGTGATTATACGGTATCAGCACCTGTTTGGGAGTATTTTTTGGCATACAAACTGGAAAATATTGAACACCTGCTTGAAAAAGATATCCATCAGTCCGTTTTAAGCAGAAGCAAAATCATAAACCCGGCAATTGACGGCCTCTTGCGAGAAATTATATTGGATAAAGCCAATGGATTTGTAGGTAAAACAATAATACATCCATCCCATTTAAAATTTGTAAATGCGATGCAAGCAGTTACCAGTGAAGAATATGAAGACGCAGCTCAGATTCTTAATACCCCTGGCGGGGTAATTAAAAGTGCTAAAGCGAATAAAATGAATGAAATTAATCCACATAAAAGTTGGGCAAAAAAAATTGTTTGTCGAGCTAATGCTTACGGTGTTGTGGAAAATGAAACTTCCTATCTTAAACTGATGCTTGGACCGGAATGAACTTCAGTGAATTATTTATTGCGAGAATAGTTAAGCTTAGATCAGAGAAGCTACAAGAGGCTGATCTTATCCAGGTTAGAAAATGTTTGCTTGATTATCTTGGTGTTACTGCAGCAGGCTCGATGATGCTTAAAGATAAGGCCGCAGTCTATCTTAAAAGCCAGGATGAGAGAAATGGAAACATACCATTGCCGGGAATGCGGAACAAAACGACTTTACTGAATAGTGCATTCATTCATGGTATGTATTCACACGTTGCTGAACTGGATGATGGTGAACGTTTTGCTATGATGCATCCTGGGGCTCCATTATTCTCTGTGCTTCTACCCGCCTGGATCAGATTTGGGTTTACATCTGAACAATTTGAGAAAGCCGTTTTATGTGGCTATGAGGCTTCCATTTTGCTGGCCCGGGCCATGCAGCCACAGTTAAAAATAAGAGGATATCATGGTACGGGGATTACAGGTACTATTGGTGCGGCAATTGGCCTTGGGATTGCCCTTGATTTTACCCAAAAGCAACTATTGGATGTCCTCTCGGCTGCCTGCACATCTGCTTCAGGAATTCTAAAGGTAATTAAAGATGAATCGGTGATGAAGCCTCTCAATGTGGCATTTGCAGCCCAACAGGCTATAAGTGCTGTTTTGGTTGTTAAAGCTGGTTTTACCGGAGCGGATGATGTACTGGGTGGTAACAATGGCTTTATTAGGGCATATTCAGGTGTGGAAGCTTCGGATACAATCGATGTTTGGGAGCAGATCCAAAAACCGGCAATTCATGGGATTTATGTTAAACCGTATGCTTCATGCAGGCATTGTCATGCTCCGGTAGAGGCGGCACTTAAACTTAGAAGAATGGGGAGTTTTAATAGCGATGAAATAGAGAAAATAATTGTTAAAACGCACCTACTGGCAATTGATGGTCATGACCATACCGAGATTAGAGGTATAAACTCCGCCAAAATGAGTATCCCCTATTGTGTGGCTTCGGCTCTTAAAACCGGAAGTGGGTTTATAGATGCTTTTACGGATACGTATATAAAGAATCCATATTTGTCAGGGCTTGTTTCTAAAACCGGGGTTGAAGAATCGCCAGAAATGACAAAAAAAGCACCTGCAGAGCGATCTGCAAGTGTTACCTTGTTTTTTAAGGATCAAAGAAATCAGCAAACGGTTACTGTTATACATCCTAAAGGGGAACCTGAAAATCCGGTAACTGATAGCGAGCTAAAGCAAAAAACCGAAAGCCTGATGCGTTATGCGGGTTATAATGATGAGACAATTTTGAAGCTTACAGACGCTTTTTCACATACATTCGATTTAGATGCTGTAAAATATTATTATATGTAAATGTTGTTTATGAAAAAATCCAGAGCATTTCTAAAAACATTGAACCTTCCGGAAGGCGATGCCTACAATCTGCCAGATTCTGCCAAGCGTTTTAATGATGGTGGACAGTACCGATTTGAAGTTCCCGGAATTCAGGGCCCATCTGCGATGAAAGCCCTTCTTGCTGAAATTAACCGGCTTGGCCTTATTATTCATAGAGTCACACAAACTAAGGGTATAATGAGCCTCTCGGATGCAGAGATAAAAGAGATGATTGGCCAGGCGAATGACCAAAAGGTGGAGCTGGTACTTGCCATTGGGCCAAGGGCAACAAACGATACAAGTGCATCGGTGAATACGCCGGAAGGTCAGCGTATGGGCTACCGCCTGAGGGGACAGGAGCAGATTGTGCGCGCCATGGAAGAAGTATACCGGGCCGTTGACTTGGGCTGTACTTCTTTTTTAGTGTACGATGAAGGATCGCTTTGGGTTTTCAACGAAATGCGCAAGGCAGGTGAAATACCTTCCCATTGCCATTTCAAGGTTTCAGCCCATACCGGACATGGCAATCCTTGTTCTGCCAAACTGCTGGAAAGTATAGGCGCCAGTTCCATTAACCCGGTCCGTGATATTCAACTGCAAATGCTGGCATCCATGCGTCAGGCTATAGATGTGCCCCTTGATGTACATACGGAAAACCCGGCCTCTACCGGCGGGTTCATCAGGCACTATGAAGTTCCTGAAATGATTCGGGTGGCATCACCCATTTACCTGAAAACAGGCGGGTCTGTGGCAAAAACGCACAGCTGGGATACCTCAGATGCAGATGCCCGACAGCGCGCCAAGCAGGTCAGCCTGGTAAAACGGATGATTGATGCCTACTATCCGGAAGCGACAGGGTCTCCAAATGGATCAATTTAGTAACAGTGAAAATGACTAACTCTATTTCTGTTTTAGAGCTAAAAAAGCTGATCATTACCATACTTAATAAAGAAGGTGTGCCCGTTGATCAATCAGAAATAATTGCTGATTCCATTATATATGCCCATCTATCCGGCAAAGGGACGCATGGTGTAATCCGAATTCCAATTTATATAAAGAAAATCCAAAAAGGTATCATGGAAGCTGATACCAAACTCAGTACGATGCAATCCAAAGGAGTAGTTGAGATTTGTTCTGCTAATCACGGATTTGGTCAGGTAGCCGCATATTATGGAATGAAGCGTGCAATTAAAAAAGCAAAGGATTTAGGGGTTGGAATTGTATCAATCCGTAACAGCAATAATTTTGGAGTTGCAGCATATTTTTGTCAGCAAGCTGTAGATGAAGGCATGATTGGGGTTTTGTACTCAAATTCAGCACCTGCAATTGCTCCATGGGGCGGAAAGAAACCATTATTTGGTACAAATCCAATGGCATACGGATTTCCATCCCCCGAAGGACTGCCACCAATAGTTTTTGATATGGCTGTATCCAGTGCTGCAAGGGGAAAGATTAGACTTGCTGCCAAATATGGTGAGAAAATTCCATTCGGCTGGGCACTAGACCGGGAAGGAAATCCAACAAATGATCCAGACTTAGCATTAAATGGATCTATGATACCAATCGGTGAATATAAAGGCGCGGGTTTAGCAATGATCGTAGATTATTTTGCCGGTTTGCTTAGTGGTGCTGGTTTTGCAGGCAACGTTAAGCCGCTAAATATCGACAGCGGTTTTTCGGACAACGGTCATTTCATTATGGCAATGAATCCTGAGTTCTTTATGCTTGCTGATGAGTATGAGGAGAGGTTTAACGCGTTTCTAAAATCCATAATAGAGGCAGGTCCTGATGTGCGTATTCCCGGTGAAAATGTTTATAAAACAAGATTGGAAAAAAAACAATCCATTGCCCTATCAGCGAAAGTTTACACAGAGTTTATGGCTTTGAAGAAAAGGTATTCTGTCGTTTAACTCCTGATTTTTAAGACTAACTTACTATACATGCATCAACAAAAAGTAGCGCTGGTATTAGGTGGTACAAATCCTCATATCGCGTTAATTGAGAATTTAAAAAAGCGCGGTTACCATACCGTGCTGGTAGATTATTTAGAAAATCCACCGGCAAAAGAGTATGCCGACGAACACCTTCAGGAAAGCACACTTGATAAAGATAAAGTACATGAGATAGCTAAAACCAGGAAAGCTGATTTAGTAATCGCAACATGTATCGATCAGGCAAACGTTACAGCATGCTATGTCGCCGAGAAATTAAATTTACCAAGACCCTATAGTTATGAAATAGCATCTGAGATTGCTGACAAAACAAGGATGAAAAAGAAAATGTTGGACAACGGAATTCCAACAGCTAAATATATTGCATTAAAGGAGGGCGATACTTTCAATCATTTTGGCTTAAAATTTCCACTTGTGATTAAACCCTCTGATAGTAATGGTTCAAAAGGTGTTAGGAGAGTTGATGACGCTAAAGAGCTCAACCAGTATCAGGAAGATGCATTTGATGTTAGTAGAAATAAAAAAGTTGTTGTAGAAGAGTTTATTGAGGGGGATGAAATTGGAGTTGATTGCATTGTTTCAGATGGAATTACACAAATCATCACCATGCATAAAAAAAGAAAACCTAAAAGGAAAGATGGATCAGTAATATTTTCTATAGGTTCAATATCACCTCCAGCAATATCTCAGAATGTAGAAATTCAAATTCTGAATATAGCCTCAACGATATCACGTGTTTTTAATCTGAATAATACACCACTACTGCTTCAGGTAATAGTGAATAATGAGGATGTTAAAGTAGTTGAGTTTGCACCACGAATAGGAGGGGGATTGAATTTTAGAAAAATTCAATTATTTAAAGGATACGATATTATTAATGCTTCTGTTGAATCATACTTTGGGGAAATGCCTAAATCAAAAGATATGCCACTGGACTATTACTATTCCGAAAACCACATATATACGGAACCTGGGGTTTTTGGGAGAATTGAGGGAATAGATAAGTTAATAGAGGATCGAATAATTCTGGAGTTCTATCAAAACAAAAGAAACGGCATGCTAATCAATGCAAGCAATTCTAGTAGCGATAGAGTGGGGTCATTTATTGTGCAGGGTAACACTATCGAAGAAATTAAACAAAAACTATACAAAGTTTATAATACAATAAAAGTAATCGATTCAAATAATGAAGTTTTGAAGCACCAACAGAATTATAAACAATTATATTTATAACGTGGACATCAATAATCAGAAATCTGTTAATGTTGTGGTAATAGAACCAATATGCCTGTTTCCTTAATCGCCCCTTCCTATTTCAATGATATGTTCGGCGACGCCTCAATGCGCGAGGTCTTCTCCGACGAAAATCGATTCGTCAAATGGCTTGAGACTGAAGTGGCTCTTGCTGTTGCGCAGGAGCAGATGGGAATCATTCCGAAGGGGACGGCTGCTAAAATTAAGGCAGTTGCTACTTTGGAAAACCTGGTTCAGGCTGAGATGAAGGCTGACTTCGATAAAGTCGGATTTCCGATTTTGCCTTTTGTACATCAGCTGACTAAAGCCTGCGATGTTGAAACCGCCCGTTGGGTGCATTATGGTGCCACAACGCAGGATATTCTGGATACCGGAACCGTTCTGCAGATGCGGGACGGCCTCAAGATGGTTGAAGAATCCCTGGATGCCATCATTCAGGCCCTTGCAGAACTTTCCAATGCTCACCGCGATACGCCCATGGCAGGCCGGACATTTCAGCAGCTGGCCGCACCCATCACCTTTGGCTACAAAACCGCCATCTGGCTCGATGAGATGCTTCGACATCGTGAACGCATCCAACAGCTGAAATCAAGACTTCTTGTTGGCCAGTGTTCCGGCGCCGTCGGCACTTTTGCAACCCTCGGAGATAAAGGCCTCGAAGTGCAAAAACGCATGATGAAGGAACTCGGGTTGGGAGTTCCGGATATTTCCTGGCATGTTGCCAGAGACACCTGGGCCGAGCTGGTATCCGATTTTGCCATGATAGCCGCTACACTCGGAAAAATAGCCAATGAAATCGCCATACTGATGCGCTCCGAAATCGGAGAACTAAGCGAACCCTTCGAGACCGGTAGGGGGGCAAGTACAACTCTCCCGCAAAAAAGAAATCCGATTTCCTGCGAGCCAATTATAGCCAATGCACACAAGATGCGCGAGCTGGTCGGCTCACAGCTCACCTCCATGATTCAGGAACATGAACGAGGTGCTTTAGGCCAAATGCATCTTGAATGGATGGTAATTCCGGAGGCATTTATACTTCTTTCCGGAGCTCTCAAACACACCCGTTTCATATTAGAAAACCTGGTTGTGGATGCCGAACGAATGGGGGAAAACCTTAATCTTAACGGTGGACTGATCATGGCTGAGGCGGTCATGATGGGAATAGCTCCCAAAGTTGGAAAAAAACAGGCGCATGACCTTGTTTATGGCGCAGCCGGGATGGCATATGATAAAGGGATATCATTGAAAGAAGCCCTGTTGGCTACTCCTGAAATATACTCCATGTTATCAGAAAAAGAGATTGACTCTCTTCTTGACCCAGTAAATTATACAGGTATGTCCGGAGAAATGGTTGATGCGGTATTAGCTAAATTGAATAAACAGATTTAATTGAGAAGACCTGTCAGGTTTCTAAAAAACCTGACAGGTCTGGAAAATGAACACAGAGTTTTATGACAAAAAGATGGAAAATGCGGCCGGAAAATTCCAACTGGGGAGATTTTGGAGATGACGACCAGATTGGCAGACTCAATTTGGTGAATGAGAAAAAAGTACTACAGGGTGTTGCAGAAGTAAAAGTAGGCCGAACATTCTGCCTCAGTTTGCCTTTGGACTACCCGGGAGGGCAGGTGCTTAATAAAGTACGAAAACCACCGATTCTGAAACCTGTAATTCGGAACAACGTTCCATACTTCAATTATGAATGGAACCAGTTAAACCCGAAACATACGGATATTGGTTCGGATGATGCGGTAATGCTTTACACTCAATATTCAACACAGTGGGACAGCCTGGCCCACAGGGGTTCTATGTTTGATGTAAATGCAGATGGCTACCCTATACCAGTTTATTACAATGGTTTTAAAGCCGGCGAAGATGTTGTAAAGGATTATAAACATAATACTTCAGCAAAGGCTTTGGGAATCGAGAATATGGCGGCCCATGGCGTTCAAGGCAGAGGGGTTTTAGTCGATTTGTTTTCTGAATTTGGTGAGTTTCCCCGGAAAGAAGTTGGATATAACGACCTGATGCGGGTATTTGATAAAGATAACATTGTAGTAGAAAAAGGAGATATACTTTGTTTGTGGACCGGGCTGGATCAGATGATAATGCGAATGAAAGGCAAGCCTGAAGAATCTGTAAAGCATGCATGTGCAGTATTAGATGGTTGGGATGAGAAACTCCTTCAATGGATTATTGATAGTGGAGTGGCTGCAATTGCATCAGATAATTTGGCCGTGGAAGCAGTTGGAAAACAGATACCTGAAGGGCAAACGGGATCAAATTTACCATTGCATGAACTCTGCCTTTTTCGCCTTGGTGTGCATTTGGGAGAACTCTGGTATCTTGCAGATTTGGCAAAATGGCTGAAAGTAAACCAACGATCGCGTTTTATGTTAACAGCTCCACCGTTGCGCTTGACGGGAGCGGTTGGATCTCCGGTAACACCAATTGCCACGGTTTAAAATTATTATTGAATGTTTGACGACATAAAATACAATTATACACCATTACCAGAACCTACTCCGATTACTGAACAGGATTGGCCTGATGATGTGCTGCCAATAGTTCATACCCGAACAATGACATACAATCACGAAAATTATATTCGTGATTGTATCGAAGGAATTTTGATGCAGAAAACTACCTTCCCAGTTCAGGTTTTGATACATGATGATGCTTCAACAGATCGAACTGCAGAGATAGTAAGGGAGTATGAAGTAAAATTTCCCCGGTTGATTAAAGCTTATTATCAGGAAGAAAACACTTACTCTGACAAAGAAAAGAAAAAAAAGTTAAGAGAACCATTTCGTAAATGGAGGATTGGGAAATATGAAGCCATATGCGAAGGCGATGATTACTGGATTGATCCGTATAAATTGGAGAAACAGGTGGATTTTTTGGAGGAAAATGATGAGTATGTGCTCTCTTTTCATAAAGCTGAAGTAATTTCGGAAACGAATAAAGAAGTTCAAATTTATGATCACCTGGTCGAGGGAGAGTATACTGCGCGTGCCATATATGAAAAATGGTCAATACCGACATGTTCTGTCGTTTACAGGCAGAAGTTGGATAAGATGGTTTCACCAGTACCTATTGTTTTCGGAGATCTTTTTCGTTTCTTATCTTTACTCGAGAAAGGCAAAGGCTATTGTCATGGATTTACAGGTTCTGTTTATCGCAGACATTCTATGGGGGTAACAAATAATTTAACAACGGCATTGTCAAAGAAAATTTATTTTCAATATAAATACTTTGAGAAACGATTTCCTCAATATAAGGATATCTCAAGAGCAACTGCGATAAGGTATTTAGATAAAATAACTTCTGACAAGACAGATGATGAACTTTGGAAATTCAGGTTTTATAAAATCTGGCATGTAAAAAAGCTATTTTTTAGACCTTACTTTATTAAAACATTATTTATAATGTGTAAACAATTGATTTCGCGAAATTAGTCATGGAAGAAATTGACACTGTAAATAAGGTTAAATTGTATGTTTTCAATGTAATTTGCAACGAGGGTGTTTGTAAGATAACTCATGATTAATGTTGTTCACATATCTAAATGGGCATCTCAAGGTGGTGCCTCCAGAGCTATGCAACGTTTACACAAAGGTTTGATTAAGGAAAAAATTACATCTTCAATATATTCTATAGATGGTGATGATACATTATCTCATCAGGTACGTTTTATACCTGATAGGAGTTCAATTAGTAAAATCAGACGCCATTATTGGAATAGATCAATTAAAAATGATGTATCACCATACTCAGAACAAAAAAATTATAGAGAACCTTTCACTCATGTAAGAACACAGTATAGAGATGATCTATTAAGTCAACTTCCCAAAGCGGATGTTTACAATCTTCATTGGATTTCTAACTTTATCGATATTCCATCCTTTTTTGAGAATATAGATAAACCTGTGGTCTGGACACTGCATGATATGAATCCATTCACAGGCGGGTGCCATTACGATAATTTTTGCGGAAAATATGAAGTGAATTGTGGTGCTTGCCCCCAATTGGGATCAAATAAACTAAATGATTTATCTAAAAAAATATTTGAAGAAAAGAGAGCCGCAATTTCTAAAATTAGTCCTGAAAAGTTAAGAATTGTAACTCCTAGCAATTGGCTGGCAGAGGAAGCTAGAAAAAGCAAAATTTTTTCCGGCCATAAAATTCAGGTAATTCACAATAGTTTAGATCATAATCTTTTCAAGCCAAGAAATAAAAATTACATGCGAACAATCTTTGAAATTCCTGAGAGTAAAAAGGTTGTATTATTCGGAGCATTTGGAATAAATAATAGAAGGAAAGGTTATAAAGAGCTGTTGGAAAGTCTTTTTATTCTTAATGAAAAGCGCTCGGATGTACTATTGTTATCTTTTGGACATGGCAATGCCGGTACTGTTCCATTCAAAAATTACAGGCACCTGGGCAGCATTAATGATGATCTGTTTCTTTCAATGATCTACAATCTTGCAGATGTTTTTGTAATGCCTTCGCTTCAGGAAAATCTTGGGCAAACCTGTCTCGAAGCACTTTCCTGTGGGGTACCCTGTGTGGCGTTTGATACAGGGGGTAACTCGGACATGGTTATTAATGGTGAGACAGGATACCTGGCATCTGCATTTAGACCTGATAGCCTTTCAACAGCAATAGAACAGGCATTAATGAATTCAGTAGAAACGGGGAAAAACGGAAGAAAATTGGTAGAAACTAAATTTACATTAAAGCATCAGGCTGAAAACTATATTCAACTCTACAGAGATTTATTAAAATAAAGTCCCCATTGATAAATGAAGAGTCAAGATGAGGAAAGAAACTGAGTTTACCATTGTAACACCAAGTTATAATCAAAGTAAATTTATAGAGGCAACGATTCAATCCGTCATAGGCCAGCAGTATCCAAACCTGGAATATATTGTGGTGGATGGCGTCAGCAGGGACGGATCGGTGGAGATTGTCAAGAAGTTTGAGGATAAGATCACTCGCTGGGTCAGCGAGCCTGATGCCGGCCAGAGCGATGCCATCAACAAAGGAGTGGCGATGGCAACGGGGGAGTGGATCGGGTGGATCAATAGTGACGATATGCTGGCGGAAGGGGCACTGCAAATATTAGCGGATTCCGTTCAACAGAATCCGGACTGGCGGAATATGTTTATGGGACGATACCTGGAGGTGGACATTGACGGGAATGTGATAAGTGAGAAACACTCCGACATCCGTACACTGGAGAGTTTGGTGGATATTCCGGGGAGCTGGCGAAAAAAAGGAGGGAATCAGATCGGCCAGCAGGGTATGTTTTTTTCGAAGCGGCTGTACGAAAAGGCGGGCGGGCTGCGGGTGGAGAACCACAGGAGTATGGATTATGAATTGTGGGGGCGCATGCTGCTGGCAGGTGGGCGAATCGTGCCGGTGGATGCGGTGCTGGGGATCTTCAGGACGTACGAGGGGCAGAAAATCTCGGATAGGTATATTACCACCAAAAGCCTGGTGAATGATGCACAAAGCCTGATTAAAGCGGCAGACTGGCCGGCGGGGAAGAAGAGAAAGTATTTCTGGAAAAACCGATTCTATTGGTGGAAGTTTCGGTATCATCATTTGAGGAGTTTGATTGGGGTTAAGAGGAGGTTTAAGGAGTTGTTTTGAAGGTTTGGTACCCAGAACGTTGAGAGATCCTTCGAGTACGTCCAACTTCGCGTTGCTCCTTTGGCCTCCGCTCAGGATGACAGGTTGGCTCTTAATTATGTACCGGCGTAGAACGTACTATGGCACAATACAGTTACCGGATACGCCGGCTTCCACATTACTACCCATGCCCGTCTCATCCTGAGCGTAGTTCCGACGCATTTCAGTCGGAACGGAGTCGATGGATCTCCATGCAGAGGAATGTCCCCCAGAGAAGTAATTACCCAAAAAGGCATTGTTTCAAACAAAACATTATATTTTCGAAGTAGACTACCATGATCATCCAACTCCCCTCCTTGTGGCGTTGCCCGAGGCTTCGGGCCGCCATAGGGAGGGGCCGGGAGTGGGTGCTCTGCGGTTAAACAATAGGGCAATAGACTATGAAAAAAATCCTAACCATCTGCAGCACCCTCGATTTTCAGAATTACACCCGTCGGGCCACCATCGAGGCTATAGCTAAAAAAGCAAAACGGCTGGATATACTGCTCTACACCGGCCTCAAAAACCAGTTTACCAAAAAAAACACCTCACAACACCTCAAAACCAGCACCTACCACTTCTGGATCCCCGAAAGCCTGAATAAACTGCCTCTGCTCCGAACCATCGAATCGCAGCTCCGCAAGCCATTTCAGAAAAAAAGCTTTGAGACATACGATGTCATCTTCTTCACTGACCCCAACCAGTACCGCCTGTTGCCGTATGTGGGAGATCAAAAAGTGGTTTACCTTATACGCGACCCCAATATTCTGCAATCTGAAAGGCACCGTATTGTTGAACAACACCTGCTGAACCGCGCCGATCTCGTTCTGGCCACAAGCAAAAACCTGGCGGTGAAATACCTATCCAAATACTACGGCTTTCAGCACGCCAATATTCAATACTGGCCCAACTGTGTCGATCTTAGTTTGTGGGATGTTTCTGCTATGGATATCAAAAAAGCAGGGAAACCGACCGTGGGTGTAGCCGGGAATTTCAGTGAAAAGCGGACAGATTATGAGCTGCTTGAAACACTCGCCAAACAGTTGCCCGATATGCAGATCGAAATCGCCGGCAAGATAGACCG